>NZ_JBMDKG010000079.1:0-22374 GCF_057809595.1 Variovorax sp. FG153 | reverse complement strand
CCCCCCCCCCCCCCCCCCCCCCCCCCCCCGCGGCGGGTAGTCGCCGAAGCGGCCGCCCGGTGCGCCACGGTCGCCGCGATCGCCACGGCCATCGGGGCGCGGACCGCCACGGTCGCCGCCCGGACGGCCAGGGCCGCCGGGACCGCCGGGTCCGCGCCGGTCGCCGAAGCGGCCACCGCCGCGGGCCGCGGGTGCCGCGGGTTCGGACTTGCGGTTGCCCGGACGGTCGTCGCCGCGCACGGCCACCACCGGACGGGGCGCGGGCTTGGGCGGCGCGGCCGGCGCCGGGGGTTCGGCCGCGGCGGCTTCGCCGGCATCGTGCGCCGCGCTGTCGGCACGCGCCGAGGCGTCGGCACCGTCGGCCGGAGCCACCAGGTCGGGCGCGGCGGCGGATTCATGGGCCGGCACGGCCGCGGGCGAAGCCTCGGCATCGCTGGGCGACGGCGCCTGCTCGGCGCTCTCGCCGAATTCGGCGGCCGCCTGGTCCGGTCCAGCCACCTCGGTCGCGCCGACCGCCGGGCCGTCGCCCGATGCGGCCCGTTGCGGCGCCGGTGCCGGAGGCGGCACCTCGCCGCGCAGCGCGGCTTCGAGCTGGGCGATGGCGGCGCGGATCTTCTGCGCGTCGCCGCTGGCATTGGCCGCGTCCAGCGCCTTCGAGGCGTTGAGCACGTGGCGATCGCGTTCGCTCATCGCGGCGGACGCCTTCTCGCGCTCGGCCGACTTGCGGTTGAAGGCTTCGTCGATGGGCGCGCGGAAGGCGTCCCAGAGCTTCTGTTCCTGGCGGCGGTCGAGCGGCACGCCCTGCGCCTCGGCCTGCCAGCGCTGCTGCAGCGCCTTGACGGCGTCGATGCGCAGCACGGGCTGGGCACCCAGTTCCGTGGCTTCGGCGATCATGGCCTGGCGGCGTTCGATGCTGGCCTTCTGGGCGGTCTCGAACGGCGCGCGCGCGGCGCCGAAGGCCTCGTTCCACTGCGGCTGCAGCTCGGCGAACACCTTCTCGCCCACGTGGCCGGCGTCGCGCCAGCGGTCGGCGAACTGGTGCAGCGCGCGGTTGTGCGCCTTCAGGTCGGTGGCGCCCGCGTGTTCGGCGGCCCAGGCCTTGACCTCCTCGATCAGGGCCACGCGCAGCGCGCGATGCTCGGCCGCGTCGGCGCGCACCTTCTCGAGCCAGGCCTCGACCACCTTGTGGGCCTCGTTGCAGGCTTCGTCGAAGCGCTTCCACAGCGCATGGTTCGGCACGCCGCCCTGGTCGGCCTGCTTCCACTGGTCGCGCAGGGTGCGCAGGGTTTCCTGCATCTTGCGGCCGCCCAGGGCCTGGCCTTCGGGGCGCTTGAGCAGGCCCTCGGCCTTGGCGACGAGGTCCTCGCGCACCTTGTCGGCGCTCCAGCGCTGCCAGCCTTCGAGCTCGCCGGCCGCCACCAGCGCGGCATGCACGCGCGCCTCGAGCGGGGCCTCGACCAGCTTGCCGTGTTCCTTCAGCACCGCGCGCAGCGCGGCGGCGGCGCCGGCGCTGGCCTTGCCATGGCCTTCGGCGGTTTCCTGCTCGAGCTTGGCCAGCGCGGCCTGCACGGCCTCCTGCGCGGCGGCACGCACCGCGGGATCGACCTTGGGTGCCGGCGGACGCGCGGGTGCGGCGGCCTTGGGCGCGACGGCCTCGCCGCGCGCGGCGCGCAGTTCGTCGGCCCAGACGGGCACCGGCGGCAGCGGCGCGGCGGCATCGGCCGCGGCGGCGATGGCCTGCGCCAGCGCGCTGTGGAAGGCGTCCGACACCACGAGCAGCTGTGCCTTCGAGGCTTCGAGCTGCGGCGCGAACTTGGCGTCGAGGCTGGTCCAGTTGGCGTCGGCGGCGATGTCGGCGGCCTGCTGCTGCCAGTGCGTCACGTCGGTGCGCAGCGATTCCTCGGCGACCTGCGCATCCTTCCAGCCCTTGGTCGACAGCACCTCGAAGCGCTGCGCCAGCAGCACGGCGGCCTCGCGGTGGACCTGGGCGCGGTGCTGCAGGTCCTCGATGCCCTTGATGCGCTCGGCCAGCCGTGCCTTGAGGCCGGCCAGCGGCTCGCGCGACAGCGGCGCGCCGGCCTTGGCGGCATCGCGCTGCCAGGCGAGCGCGTCGGCGATGTTGAGCTTGGACTGGCCCAGCAGGCCCTCGGCCTTCTGCGCCCATTCGGCGGCGATGGCCTCCTGCCCCTTGGCGCGCTTGAGCTCGTCGAGTTTCTCGCGCAGCAGGCGGGCGGCGCCCTTGTCGCGGCCGCTCAATTCCTTGAAGACTTCCTGCATCTGCTCGGGTGCCGGATTGCTCGCGAGCCAGTCGCGGATGCGCGAGGCACGTTCGCCCGAAGTCGGCGCGGTGAAGGCGCCGCCGGTCAGCGAATCGAGGGCCTGAAGGTCGTGTGGCTTGGAAGAATTAGAGGTCACGTGCGCGAGATCGTTGTCTGAAGAGAGAAAGCGAAGGCGCCGGCAGAGGCCGGCGCAGACCGCCATTTTGACCCACTTGCCGCGCGCCGTCGAAATCCACCTTGCGGCGCGGCCCGGCGATGCGGCGAAACGACGCCGGGGCCGGGGGCGCCGCTGGGGAAAACGGTGCCTGCATATATAGCAATGCACCGCAGAAAACCAAGGGCCAAGGGCCCTGGGGCCCCGCCGGCGCTCAGCGCATCGCGAGCTTGAGCTCGGCGCCCGGCTTCCAGTCGTCGCCGCTGGCCGTGGTGCGCACCGCGCCGAGGAACAGGCGCTCGCTCGTCAGCTTCTGCGAGAGCAGGTAGTCGCGCACGGCGGCCCCGCGCTCCACCGCCAGCTGGCGCATCGACTCCTCGTCGACCGGCACGCTCGCGAGCAGCAGGTTCTCCATCTCCTTGAGCGGCAGGTCCTTGGCCAGGCCGACCATGTTGCGCGGCTTGGTGATGTCGGCGCGCTTGTAGACGGCGGTCAGCAGCGCGGGGTACTCGGCGTCGGTGATCGGCGGCACGTCGGTGCCGGCCTGGCCGCCGCGCACCGCGGCGCGGCGCTTTTCGGCCAGGGCCATCTGGCGCACGCGCTGGCGCTGGTAGGCATCGCGCTCCTTCTCGAGGCTGGAGGTGCCGATCACGGTCATCTCGAGCGTCGGCCGGTCGACCAGCGCCTTCACGACCTTGTCGAGGCTCTCCTTGGCCGAGGCGCTCAGCACCGAGCTGCCGGCCTCGAAAGTGATGGTGCTCGACTCGCCGCTGCCGCCGCCGCCCAGGCCGCCGGTCAGCAGGCTGAACGGCGCGGTGACGGCTTTCACGATCAGGTTGACCACCGCCTTGAAGATCAGCGGCCCGATGCTGAACTGCGGATCGTTGAGCGAGCCGCGCAGCGGCAGGTCCACGTCGATCACGCCGTTGCGGTCGGCCAGCAGCGCCACCGCGAGCTTGACCGGCAGGCTGTTGGGCGCGCCGGCGACCTCCTCGCCGAACTGCAGCTGGTTGAGCACCAGCTTGTTGGTGGCGGTGAGCTGGCCGTCGGGCGCGATCTTGTAGTTGACGTCCATGCTCATCTTGCCGCGCTCGATGCCGTGGCCGGCGTAGCGCACCGAGTACGGCGACAGCGGCGCGAGGTCGAGGTCGCGCATCTTCGCGGTGATGTCGAGCTCGAGCGGCTTGGCCAGCGGATTGAGCTTGCCGGTGATCTCGAGCGCCGCGGTCTGCTGCGCCTTGCCGCGCAGCTCGAGCTCGGCGAGTGCCGGCCGGCCGCCCTGCCCGTTCGGCGGATTGGACGAGAAGGAACTGAGCTTGCCGGTCAGCTCGCTGAGGTCGGCCGAGTAGTTGGGCTTGACGAACAGGTCGGTGAAGTCGATCTTGCCGTTGACCAGGCTCATCGGGCCGAAGTTGATGACGGGCGCCGGGCCGCTCGGTGCGGCGGGCGCGGCCTGGGCCACCGCGGCGGGCGCGGAAGCCGGTGCCGCCGGCGTCGAAGGCCCGCCGACCATCAGCTCGGCCGGCACCGGTGCGCCGCCGCCCGCGGGCCGCTCGGATCCGCGCGTGGTGGTGGTCGTGCCGCCCAGGCTGCGGCGCGAACGGGTCTCGGCCGTCGTGGCGGCGGCGGCCTTGGACTCGGCCTCGCCCTTCTTCGTGAGGCTCAGCAGGTTGAGCTGGCCGCTGGGATCGATGATGACCCGGGCGAAGAAGTCGGTCAGCGTGGTCTCGCGCACGTCGACCGTGGGCGCCGCGTTGGGCTCCAGGCCCACCTGCAGGCCGCGCAGGCTCAACGTCTTCCAGCTCAGCAACTGGTTGTCGTTGCGGTCGAAACCCGGCGACTGGGTCAGCGACACGCTGTTGGCGCGGAAGTCGTCGAGCGCCGTGTCGCCCGCGAGCTTCACGCTCATGCCGGCCGGGGCGCTCGCGTAGTTCACGCTGCCGCGGTAGCTGACGAAGGCCCGGCGGATGTCGACGTTGAGCGCGTCGGCGTAATAGGCCTTGAACGCATGGGCCGGGAACGAAGCCACCTCGAGCCGGCCTTCGGCGGCCAGCGGCTTGAGCACGATGTGGCCCTTGTAGTCGAAGCGGCCCGGGTCGGCGCGGCGGCCCGAGCCGATGCGGCCCGACACCTGCAGCGGCGACTTGGTGGCGGTTTCGGGGGCGAGCTTCTGGGCATTGAGCTTGAAGGCCGTGATCTCGACCGCGACCGGCGTGGCCCCGGCCTTGTCGGCGTAAGAGAGGCTGCCGTTGTCGACCGCGAGCGTGCCGACCGTGAGTGCCCAGGGCCTGGTGTTGGTGCCCGGCGGCGCCGATTCGGGGCCGCTGCCGGCCGGCTTGGGTGCCGCCACCTTGGCTTCGGCTTCGGGCTTGCCGCCCGCGCCGGCCGGCGTCTTGAGCCAACGCTCGAACATCCAGCGCTTCTCGCTGTCGCGCTCGATGCTGAGCTTGGGATTGGTGGCGGTGAAGGTGCCCACGGCCAGCGTGTGCTTCGCCATGTCGACCTCGGTATCGAGCAGCTCGAAGCGGCCGACGCTCGCGAGCGCGGTCTTGGCCTGGGTCAGCGCGAGGTTGTCGGCCGCCACCCGCCTGGCCTTGAAACGCAGGTCCGGCGGGGCCCAGGCGATGTCGATCTGGCCGCTGAGCTTGCCGTCGAGCGTGGGCTCGAGGCTGTGGGCCAGGTACGGCGCGGCCAGCGACAGCGGCAGCGCCTCGACCTCGGTCTGCACGTCGGCCGCCTTGTCGGTACCGCTGCCCTTGAACTTGAGCGTGGCGCCGCCGACCGCGGTGCTGCCGCTGAACTGGGCCGGCTTCTCCATCGGCCAGGTGATGGCGGTGACGTCGAGGCCCAGATCGGTGACGTCGATGGAAGCGCCGGGCTGTACGGTCTCGTCGCGCCAGCCGATGCGCCCGCCGCTGAGGGCGACCTTGTCTACCTGGACCTTGAGCACGGGCTTGGGCGCCGCCACGCCCGCGGCACCGCTGGCGGCACTGGCAGATGAAGCGGGCGGTGCCGGCGGCTTGGCCGCGACCACCTTCTCGGTCTGGCCGGTGGCCGGATCGCGCGCCATCAGGTTGAGCTGGCCCGAGGCATCGCGCGCCACCACCAGTTGCGGGCTCGCCAGCGCGACCTCGCTGAGGTGGAACACCGACTCGAGCGGCCGCACGTCGGCCAGCGCGAGCTTGAGCGAGTCGAAGGCCAGCAGGTCGCGCCCGCGCGCGTCGGCCAGCTTGGCGCCGTGCGCCTCGACCGTGCCGGTGACCTTGAGGCCCACCGTGGCGGCCTGCTGGAAGTCGATCTTCAGGTCGGCGTCGAGGCTGCCGGCCTGCAGTTGCACCGGCATGCCGCCCGGGATGTAGCCCAGGTAGGGCACGAGATCGAGCCCCTTGAACTGCACGTGGGCATCGGTCTTGCGGCTGGCGGCGAAGGGGGTCGACTGCGCGGCCGAGTCGAACTTGCTGCCGTTGAGCGCGAAGGCCAGCTTGGGCTCGGTGTTGACCTCGCGCTGCGAGGCCAGGTTGCTGAGGAACGGCACCTTGAGCACGAAGTCGCGCAGCTCATGGCGGCGCTTGACGGTCTGGTCGTCGAAGTCGACCGCGCCCTCGGTGATCGCGATGTTGTAGATGGCGAAGCGCGCGGGCTCGGCCTTGGGGTCGGGCGGCGGGCCGGAGGCCAGCTTGGCGAGGATGTCGTCGATGTCGTACTTGCCGTCGGCCTGGTGGGTCAGCAGGATCGCCGGCGCCTCCACGCTCACCGCATCGATCACGGGCGCGAGGCGAAAGATCGACTGCAGCTCGGCATCGGCATAGATGCGCCGCACGGCGAGCTGGGTGCCCTTGCCGTCCGCGGTGGCGATGCGCAGGTTGTTGAGCGTGAGCTCGAGGGTCCAGGGCTTGAAGCCGATGCGCTCCACCGTGACCTGGCGGCCCAGCTTCTCGCTCGCGATCTTCTGCAGCTGGCTCTTGGCGATCGGCGGCACCGCCAGCCAGGCCAGGACCCAGAGGCCCAGAAGCACCAGCAGTGCAACGATTCCGCGTCGCACCCATTTGTTCTTCCTTAAGCTTTGTATCGAGGCGGCTGCATTCATTCGCGCGAGTGTGCCCCAAACAGATGCCAAGCCAGAAACAAGAAAGCCCGGCGACGCGACGAATGTCATGTCACCGGGCTTGATGGCGGGCATACGACCCATTGCCATCGTTTCGCTCGACCGGAAGTCGATGGTTCCTGTCGTGCTGGCGGCAAGAGATTGCCGCCGTGGTTCCTCCGCCGTTCGGCCCCGGCTCGCACCGTGACCGGCTGGCTTCGGAAAGCACCTGAAAACCTCAGGCCCGTTCAGCTTAGACGGCCTTCCCCGGCTTTTCAAACCCGATGTTGCAAGGGATTTCCCTTAAGAAAGACGCCGTCTCGCGGGTCGGTTTGAAACATTTGTTCGACAGTTTTAAGAATTAAGACGGAATTCCTTATGCTTGACCGGGTATTTAGCAACGATAGAATCCCGCCTGCTCCGGACGCCCGACGCGACGGAGCCACCCTGTATCCGCTGCCGACTCCCCCCGGCTTGATCAGGCGGCCGCGCACCTTATCCCCCGAGCGCGGAACCTGATTGGTACCAATCCAAGCGCCGCTGCCTCCATCCCATCGCCCTTCCCGGCGCTGCGACAGGTGCCGCACAGAAAGGAAGAGCGATGAACAAGGCGTTTGATGCCACGGCCCGCGGGCTGAGGACATTCGTGTCCGATGTGGCAGACGGCTTTTTTGAAATCATGCACAACGGTTTCGCCCTGCTGGGCCTGGCCATCGTGTTCGCGGCCCTCGCCCTCGTGGCGCGGCCCGACCTGCGCCATCAAGGCGAGGAACAGCTCATGGGCTGGCTGCAGTCGCGCAAACCCGCGCCCGAAGCCACCGACCTCGAGCCGACCGCGATCGAGCGCACGACGGCCGCGAGCCCCGGCGACCTGCCCAAGCAGCAGGCCGCCGTGGCCTACTGGCTCAGCAAGAAGTACCGCGTCGCGGCCGAGCCGCTGAGCGTGCTCGTGGCCGAGGCCTACAACATCGGCAAGCACACCAAGCTCGACCCGACGCTGATCCTCGCGATCATGGCGGTCGAGTCCAGCTTCAACCCGTTCGCGCAGAGCCAGGTCGGCGCGCAGGGGCTGATGCAGGTCATGACCCGCGTGCACGGCGACAAGTACGAACCGGCCGGCGGCACGCTGACCGCCTTCGACCCCGTCACCAACATGCGGGTCGGCGTGAAGGTGCTGCAGGAATGCATCGCCCGCGCCGGTTCGCTCGAAGGCGGCCTGCGCTACTACGTGGGCGCGGCCAACCTCGAGGACGACGGCGGCTACGCCGGCAAGGTGATGGCCGAGCGCGAGCGCCTGCTGCAGGTGGCCAGCGGCCGCGCGCCCTCGCCGTTCGCGCCGACGCCGCCGGTGCTGCGCCCGCAGCCGCTGCCGATACCGGTGGTGGCCCCGGCCAAGCCCGACGAGACGACCGAGCCGGCCAACGGCCCGACGCCGCCCAAGGTGGCGCTGCTGTCCGCCGTCTCCTGAATCTCCTTTCGCGCGCCGCCGGGCCAGCCCGATCCGCTACACTCGGCCCGGTACGCGACTGGCGATAGGCGCGGTGCCGACGAGGCACCCGCGCTGACGTGGACTACCACTGGGAAGCGTACCGCCCGCGACGTCGCTCCAGACGCGCGGGCGATCAGCCGTTCGCCTGGGCAGCCCTTGTTTGGTTGAAGAACAAGGACCTCGTCTTCAAAGGACTGCCATGTACCAACGCAACATCCTGGTCGAACAGACCGATCCCGAAATCTGGGCTGCCATCCAGGCCGAAAACGCGCGCCAGGAACACCACATCGAGCTGATCGCGAGCGAGAACTACGCCTCGCCGGCCGTCATGGCCGCGCAGGGCTCGCAGCTCACCAACAAGTACGCCGAGGGCTACCCGGGCAAGCGCTACTACGGCGGCTGCGAGCACGTCGACGTGGCCGAGCAGCTGGCCATCGACCGCGTGAAGCAGATCTTCGGCGCCGAAGCCGCCAACGTGCAGCCCCATTGCGGCGCCTCGGCCAACGAGGCCGTGCTGCTGGCCTTCCTGAAGCCCGGCGACACCATCATGGGCATGAGCCTGGCCGAAGGCGGCCACCTGACCCACGGCATGCCCCTCAACATGAGCGGCAAGTGGTTCAACGTGGTGAGCTACGGCCTGGATGCCAACGAAGCCATCGACTACGACGCGATGGAGCGCAAGGCGCACGAGCACCAGCCCAAGCTGATCATCGCGGGCGCCTCGGCCTACTCGCTGCGCATCGACTTCGAGCGCTTCGCGAAGGTGGCCAAGGACGTGGGCGCGATCTTCATGGTCGACATCGCCCACTACGCCGGCCTGGTGGCCGCGGGCGTCTACCCGAACCCGGTGCCGCACGCCGACATCGTGACCTCGACCACCCACAAGAGCCTGCGCGGCCCGCGCGGCGGCATCATCCTGATGAAGTCGCAGCACGAGAAGGCGATCAACAGCGCGATCTTCCCGGGCCTGCAAGGCGGCCCGCTGATGCACGTGATCGCCGCCAAGGCGGTGGCCTTCAAGGAAGCGCTGTCGCCGGAGTTCAAGGCCTACCAGCAGCAGGTGGTCAAGAACGCCCAGATCGTGGCCGAAACGCTGACCCAGCGCGGCCTGCGCATCGTGAGCGGACGCACCGAAAGCCACGTGATGCTGGTCGACCTGCGCGCCAAGGGCATCACCGGCAAGGAAGCCGAGGCCGTGCTGGGCAGCGCCCACATGACCATCAACAAGAATGCGATCCCCAACGACCCAGAGAAGCCGATGGTGACCAGCGGCGTGCGTGTCGGCACGCCGGCCATGACCACGCGAGGCTTCAAGGACGAAGAGGCCCGCATCACCGCGAACCTGATCGCCGACGTGCTCGAGAACCCGCGCGATGCCGCGAACATCGAGGCCGTGCGCGCCAAGGTCCACGCGCTGACCAGCCGCTTCCCGGTCTACCGCTGAACCCGAAGAAGAAGCCCTGACCGCATGAAATGCCCTTTTTGCGGTCATCTCGAAACGCAGGTCGTCGAGACCCGCGTTTCGGAAGACGCCGACTTCGTGCGCAGGCGCCGCCAGTGCGGTGCCTGCGACAAGCGCTTCACCACCTACGAGCGTCCCGACGTCAATTTCCCGGTCGTGGTGAAGAAGGACGGCAGCCGCGCCGACTTCGACTCGACCAAGGTCCGCGCCTCGATGATGCTGGCGCTGCGCAAGCGGCCGGTGAGCATCGAGCAGATCGACAACGCGCTGCTGCGCATCGAACAGAAGCTGCTCGCCAGCGGCCTGCGCGAGATCGAGTCGACCAAGGTCGGCGAACTCGTGATGCGCGAACTCAAGAAGCTCGACAAGGTGGCCTATGTGCGCTTCGCCTCGGTCTACCGCAGCTTCGAGGACGTGGACGAGTTCCGGCAGTTGCTGCGCGACATCTGAGCCGCGGCCGGCGAAGGCCTACCCGCCGCCCCGCCCGCACACCCCCGTTCCGCATTCCCCCGCCTGGTCGGGATTGCAGCTGCGCGCGCGCCCCGACGCCGAGAGGACGATGGCCGCGCGCCGTCTTGTCTCGGCCTTGAACACCAGGCAGCCCGCGCCGAAGCCCGCATTGCGCGCGCGCCGCGAGAAGCCGTTGCCGTCGTAGTGCACGCCCTGCACCAAGCCGTCGCCCAACCCCGGGTCGACGGCGATGCCCGGCGGCAGCCTGTCGAAGCGGCGCAGGACTCGCGGCGCGCCTTTGCCCTCCGGGTCGGCGACGACCGCCCAGCCCCCGTTCCACCCGGCGCCGCCTTCCGCCAGCACGCTGACCGGCTCGCCGCGCCGGATCGCTTCGATCCGTGCCATTCCGAGCGCGGCGACGAAGGCCTGCGAGGCGGCCTCCAGCCGCTGGTGGAGCAGCAGCGCGCGAAAGCCCGGCACGCCGACGGCGGCCAGGATGGCGACGATGGCGATCACGGTGAGCAGCTCGATCAGCGTGAGCCCGCGTGCCCGTCCCGCGCGCTTCATTGCCAGCACCGCTCACGCTGCGCGCCGTCGCAGCCGCGGCCGCCCGTGCTGTCCAGCCACAGGTTGCCGACCGGCGGGTCCGAGAAGCCGGGCTTGAGCCGCGCCGAGAGCCGCAGGCAGTCGTCGAGGCTGCGCTGGCCGTCGCAGTGCTCGCTGCGCACGAGGTACTTGCCGCCCTGCCCGTTCTCGGCGGAATCGCCTTCGTAGCGCCGGTAGCGGCCATCGACGGTGAAGTGGCGCTCCTGCTGCTGCATCTGCGCGAGCAGCGCCGAACGCGCCTCGGCGCGCCAACTGCGATGCGCCGCATCGAGGTACGAGGGGAAGGCGATGGCCGCGAGGATCGCGACGATCGCGAGCGCGATCAGCAACTCGATCAGGCTCCAGCCGAGGGCCGCGCCCGCTCGGTGGCAGCGGCGGGAGATCATGGCCGCGTCCTTTGCGGGTCCGGCACCTGCCGCCAGCTGAGGCGGCCGGCCCGCTGCGCTACCGTGGCGTCCTCGAGCGGCTGGGCCACCGACACCGCCTTGTCCCGGCGGGTACCGGGGCTCAGGACCGCGAGCCGCCGGGTCTCGGTCCTGCGCCCGGTCGGATCGGCGGCGCCGTACGAAGCATCGCCCTGCTGGACCACCAAGGGCGCTCCGAGCAACCCCGCCTCGGAAGGCACGCAGGTACCGCCCTTCGACAGGCCGGTCATCGCATCCACGGCACAGCTGCGGCCCCCGCCGTCGTCGCAGGCCGCCCGCGGCGGGATCAGCGTGTTGAAGAACAGGCGGCCGTCGGCGAGCACCGGCCGCTCGACCTGGCGCTCGCCCTGGTCACGCGACGCGGGCAGGTCGAGGTACCAGCCACGCCGCCGCGTCGTCGTGCGATCGAACGCGCCATAGACGAATGGCGGGCCTTCGATGGCCGTCAGCCCGCCCTCGACGGAACGCGTCCGCCGCGGCGCCAATTGCCCCCGCGCCTCGCCCGCGCGGATCGGCGTGCCCGTGTCCTGCACCGCATACACGGTCTGGAGACCGCGGCGAGAGGCACCTAGGTCCGTCGGCTCGACAAACTTGCCGGTGCCGAACAGCACGATGCCGCCGCCGCCCGGACCGAGCCCCACCTCCGGCGGCACCGTGATCGGCTGGCGCCGGCTGCCCGCGTCGCCGTCCGTCGCGACCATCAGCGGCACGCCGCCGAAGCCCAGCGCCTGGGCCTCGCTCCATGGTGCATCGCGCTCGAAGTCGAACTTCCACAGGTTGCCCTGGGTATCGCCCGCATAGAGCCAGCGAACCGTTCCGTCGTCGGCCGCATGGTCGCCGGGCGCGCTCGCGAGTGCATTGACGAGGCTGGCGTCCGCGGGCCGGGGCAACAGGATCTTGTGATAGTCGAGGCCGCGCCGCCAGGGCGTGCCGGCCGGCTTGTCGAGCGACAGCAGGAACAGCGCGGCCCGCTTCTCGGGGTTGCGGTTGTTGAAGCCCGAGGGCACGACCGCGAACCAGGCGTGGGTGGCCGGATGGCCCATGGTCGCGGCCCTGGTGCGGAACTTCAGGATGCGCGGCGGCTGCATCAGGTGGCCCATGTCGGGGTCGTCGGCAGCGCCGAACTCCCACAGCACCTTGTCGGCCGAGAAGGCGCCCGGATCGCTGACCTCGAGCGCGAAGACCCCTGCAGCGCCCGCGCCCAGGCCCGAGACCAGCACGCTTTTCCACTGACCGCTGGCCATGCGTGCCTCGGCCACGGCGGGCGTGCCGTCGACATGGGCGCGATGCGGGCCACCGGCCAGCGCGAGCGTGCCAAGCACCGGGAACAGCAGACGCGGGACATAGCCGAACAGCTCCTCGCCCGTGCGCGCCGAGAAGGCATGCAGCATGCCGTCGTTGGCGCCCAGATAGACGGCGGGCTCGCGCTGGCGGTAGGTGGCGAGGAAAGCCGGGTAGCCAGCCTCGCGCGAAGCGGGATCGGGTGAGCCCACGTACACCGGCGCCGCATGCGCGATGTCGCCCATCACCGAGTCGCGCACGCGCAAGCGGCCGCCCGCGAACGAGGCTTCGTTCCGGCGCTCGCCGCGCAGGTAGTTCAGACGATCGCGGGCCAGGGTATCGATCGATGCGGCCGATGCGATCGACGCGGGCTCGGCCGCCGGATCTGGATCCGCGCGCAGCGAGCGCCGCAAGGGCTCGTCGAGCGCCTCCCATTCGAAGGGGATGCCGAGGCCGGCGGTCGACAGCGTGAAGAGCCTCCGCGAGGCCGCCGCACCGGGCTTCTCCAGGCGCGCGTCGAGCAAGGCACCCGCATCCCACGACGGCTGGTCGGCCACGCGCAAGGCACCGGTCTCCGGCGCCACGAACAGGCGAAACGACTGCAAGGTGCCGGACCAGCGCCGGCTGTCGGAACGAGAGCGGTAGAGGCTCGCGCCGGCCGCCCCCACCGTGTCCGAGGAGATCGCGGCCGTGGCATTCGCGCCCAGCGACGGCGCGGTGGCACGGCGCAGCACGCCGCGCAATGCATCCGCCGTCGATCGCGCATCGCTGGCCAGGAAGTAGTTGGCCGGCATCGGCCGCCCGTCGTTGTCGAGCCCTTCCGCCCATTCGGCGTTGCCGAACCATGCCGGCTGGCCCGCCGCGTCCGGGGCGCCGAAAAGCGCGGTGCTGCGGAACGGATCGCCATCGCCGTTGCGGTCCACGAATCCGCCGTACTTCGCGGCCAGGTAGAGCGCGCTGCCGCGCTGGCGCGCGCCCACCGAGGCACCGCGGCCGGCATCGAGGTCGATCGCGAAGGTCTGCACGCGCGCATCGGGATGGTCGGCGCGGATGCGCTGGGTGTGCGCCCAATAGGCGAGTCCCGCCATGCCGAAGGAACCATGGGCCGCGCCGGCATCCCGGTTCTCGAACGCAGCGACGCGGCGGGCCCCGTACGCGACGTCGGGCTCGAAGGCCGCGCCTGGCCATGGACGTTCCTCGCGGGCATCGAGGCCGCCTATGCTCAGGACATGGTTGCGCTGGCAGTTGCCAAGCACCGGATCCACGGCTGCCGGCGGCTTGGCCTGCAGATAGCGCAGCGATGCACGGAACAGCTCGCCCGCGGCATCGGCGCGCGCGTACTCGCCCGAACGTCCGAAGCGGTTCACCGCCGCGACGATGCCCTGCGCGGTTCCCGCGGGGTCGTCGCGAAACACGCCCGTGCGCGCATCCCACTCAGCCCGCGGGTTCGCAACCCGATCGAAGCCGGCATCGGTCTTCTCCGGCCCGATGGACTTCATCGCTTCGCGCGGCACGCCGCCATGGCGCCCGGGATCGCCGCCGAACACGGCGAAGCGCGCATCGCCCGCGTTGACCTGCAGGGCTCCCACCGGTTTGTGATGCCCGCCGGGATACGCGACGCACAGATCGCGGCGCACGACCGCCTCGTCGGCGGCGCAGACCTCGACGCGCGCGAAGTGGATATCGGCCCCGGCCGCCGAGACGCAGCCACGGTCCGCATCGGCGCGGGCGTCCGCATCGACGACCAGCCGATCCCCGCAGTTGCGGATGCGCAGCGTCCCGTTCGCGCGAAGCCTGCCGGGCGGAACCAGCCACTCGAGATGCCCGCGCACGGTCTTGACGGGAAGCTCGAGGCCGGCCTCGATCGGCCAGGTCGCGCGCTGCAGCACGGTCCGCTCCGGCGTGTCCGCCACGCGGTCGCCGCCGGTCAGCGCCATGCGCAGATGGTCGAGCGGCGATGCCGTGGCCCAGTTCAGCAGATTGCCGCTCCATTGCCCGTTGCAGACGAGCTCGCCACCGGCGAGCGTGGCGGCCGTTGCCAGGCGACGGAAATGGCCTTCGACGCGCAGGTAGTCGTAGCAGCCCTTCGCATCCCAGTAGCCGCCGTAGACCCTGGCGGGTTCGAAGCTGCCGAGGTACGCCGGTCCCGCGTTCCGGCCCCGGATCGACAGGTCGATCACGACGTTGGGGTCGGGCTGGCCCGCCAGCGCGTGAAGCGGCACGCTGGTCAGCAGCGCATCGGGCGGCATGGCGGACGGTATGGCGGACGACGCGCCGGCCCATGCCGGCCCCCTCCATGTCGTGCAGCAAAGCAGGACGATGCACACGATGAATGTTCGAAGCGAAGGCATGGCGGTCCGATCAGGAAGAAGGAGAAGAAGCGACGGAACAACCGGGACTCGCCGATGGCTTGGCCAGCGTGGTCTGCAGCAGCACCCGTGTCTCCTCGCGCGGCCCGTAGCCGATGGCGGTGACGCGGAAGACATGCGGCGTCGCGGCGGCCGCGCTCGCGCTGTGCAGCACGCCCTGCGCCCCGCCACCGCGGCTGCGCAACGCTTCGACGACATAGCGCGGCGCGCGTGCCGACAGCCCACCGGCACCGGTGGCATAGACCTGCCCCGTGAAGCGGCCATAGGCCACCGACCGGCCGGCATCGGGTGCGAAATCGACCCGCATCCACGCCGGCTCGGCGCCCACCGGCGCGGCCGCGCAAAGCCCCAGCCGTGCACCGGTGCCGGCGCAATCGGCAACGAAGGCCGAGACATCGCGGCCATCGAACAGGCACAGCCGCCGGGCCGCATGGTCGTTGGGCCCGAGCACATCGCGCTCGGCATCGAGCAGCGCGGCCTCGGCGGCCTGGAACGCCACCTCGGCATCGCGCTCGTTGCGCACGATCCGCTCGCCGACCAGCGCGTTCTGCGCCGCGGCCAGGCCGAGCACCGACACGACGAGCAGCAGCATCAGCACGACGATCAGCGAGAAACCCCGCGAGACGCGCGCGCTCCGGTTCATGGCGCGTCCTCGCGCTGGCTGTTGCGCAGCGCCACCGTGAAGCTCATCACACGCCGCAGCCGCCCATCGGCAGCGGGCCGGAAGCGGGCCGAAGGGAACTCGGGGCCGAGCGGATGAAGCTGCGCCTCCTCGGGCGGTGGCCAACGGCCCGGCCGCGCGCTGCGCGCCACCATCCCGATGCGCAGCGCCACCACCTGGCGCCAGGCCGCGTGGCCCAGCGACGAGGCCGTGGCCAATGCGTCGAGTTGCGCGGCATCGAGCCACTGCTCGGGCGTGCCATCGCCGTCGAGGTCGCGCCCGAACAGCACGCGAAACACCTCGATGCCGCGCGCCAGCGGTTCGGACCGGAAGCTGCCACCCCGGTCCCCGCGGTACTTGCAATAGAGCTCGGGCTCCCCGTCGGCGGCCTCGGCCACGTGGAAGATGCTCCAGGCGCGGTCGGCCGGCGTGGCGGTGCCGGCGCCCGGCGCGGACTGCGCGAAGCCCATGCAGTCGACCATGGTGCCGTCGGCCTCCTTGGCGTTGCCATCGTCGTCGGTGCGCGAGCTGCCGGCAAAGCGCACGAGCAGCGAATCGCTGTCGTTCACGCCGCGGGCGCCGTGCTTCCCATAGCTCTCGCCGCTGGCGCCGACGCGCGTGTTGCGCGCGCCGACGATGTCGAGGTCGAAGGGGTCGTTCCCGGCGGCCACGGCCGAATCGCCGGCCGCGCGATCGGCATAGCCGGCCTGCCGCACCGTGCGCCGCACGACGAAGGCCGCGAAGCGCAGCGACTCCTCCACCGTGCGGGCCTCGGACTCGGCCACGAACAACTGCCGGCTGCCGCCGAAGGCCAGCATGGCCATGAGCACGACCACCAGGCCGAGCGCCAGCGCGACCATCAGTTCGACCAGCGAGATGCCGCGCTCAGCCACCGCGCGCGCCCTCGACCGCCTGCACGGGCATCAGCGGCAGCGCGAGCCGCGGCGCTGCCGATGCCCCCGCGCGGCGCTGCGCCTCGCTCGCGTTGCGCGGCAACCAGCCGAGCTTGACGACCAGCAACGGTCCGTCGGCCTCGCAGGCCCAGGCATGGGCGCCCGATGCGTCGTTCCATGGATTGCCGTCGAAGCAGACCGTGGCGCGCGCGCCGGGCAAGGCCTTCGCGGCGCGGCGCTTCCACGCCTGCATGTCCCAGCGCGCGAGGTCCTCGGGCTTGCAGGCGGCGGAGGCCGCCGCGCAATCGGGACCGCCGGTCTCGCCCGTGGCGGAGGCCGCGGTCCAGCTCGCCGCGAGGTAGCCATTGGCCGCATCGCGCCGCGCCGCCACGCTCCGGTTGAGCCGCGTCTTCTCCGACAGCTCGCGCACCAGGTTCAGCGCCGCGCCGAAGTTCGCGGCCTCGCCGCTCGCGCGCACCGCGTGCAGCAGCATCGCCGCCGCGCCGAGCAGCCCGAGGCTCAGCAGCGCGATGGAGACCAGCACTTCCACGAGCGAAAAACCCGAGGCGGCGCGCGCCGATCGATTCGACCTTTTCATGTCCATCCCTCCCCCGTTCTCTTCTTGTGTCGCGTGTCTCGCGATCGAACGGCAAGCGTACGAGCCCCCATGCGCGGACGCCGCGCCGTCCATCCGCATTCGCGCGCCGCTCGTATGATCCCGGCGCACCCGTGTCAACTTTTCCTCGCGAAGCCTCCATGCCCTCCCCCGAACACGACGCCCAGCACATGGCGAGCGCCCTGCGCCTGGCCGCGTCGGCGCTGCTGATCACCGACCCGAACCCGCGCGTGGGCTGCGTGATCGCCGATGCGCAGGGCCGCGTGCTCGGCCAGGGCCACACGCAGAAGGCCGGCGGCCCGCATGCCGAGGTGATGGCGCTGCGCGACGCGGCGGCACAGGGGCATTCGGTCGCGGGCGCCAGCGCCTACGTCACGCTCGAACCCTGCGCCCACCATGGCCGCACCGGCCCGTGCTGCGATGCGCTGATCGCGGCCGGCATCGGCCGTGTCGTCGCCTCGCTCGCCGATCCCAATCCGCTGGTCGCGGGCCAGGGCTTCGAGCGGCTGCGCGCGGCGGGCGTGGCGGTCGAGGTGGGCCCAGGCGCCGAGGAAGCGCGCGAGCTCAACCTCGGCTTCCTCTCGCGCATGGTCCGCAAGACCCCCTGGGTGCGCATGAAGGTCGCGGCCTCGCTCGACGGCCGCACCGGCCTCGCCAACGGCGTGAGCCAATGGATCACGGCCGAGGCCGCGCGCGCCGACGGCCACGCTTGGCGCGCCCGGGCCAGCGCGGTGCTGACGGGCGTCGGCACGGTGCTCGAGGACAACCCGCGGCTGGACGTGCGGCTGGTCGAGACGCCGCGCCAGCCGCACCTGGTGATCGTCGACAGCCACCTGCAGACGCCGCCTGACGCTCACCTTTTCATAGCAGGCCGCGCGGTCTGGATCTACGCGGCGGTGCGCGACGAAGCCCGCGCTGCGGCGCTCGAGGCGCGCGGCGCCACGGTCAGTTGCCTGCCGAATGCCCACGGCAAGGTCGACCTGGAGGCGATGCTGCGCGACCTCGCGGCGCGCGGCGTCAACGAGCTGCATGTGGAATCGGGCCACAAGCTCAACGGCTCGCTGCTGCGCGAGGGCTGCGTCGACGAACTGCTGGTCTATCTCGCGCCCAAGCTGATCGGCAGCGGCCTCGACATCGCGAGCCAGATCCACGCCGGCGGCCCGCTGGTCTCGCTGGCCGGGGCGCTGCCGCTGGCATTCCGCTCGGTCGACATGATCGGGCCCGACCTGCGGATCGTGGCGCGCGTGGCCGGCCGGGACGCTTTCTGACGCCGCCCGCGGCGCGCCGGCCGCCGTCCAGAGCCGCCCGCGCGACCCCGCCGGCGGTCCCGAAGTGCCAGGAAATGCCGCGGGCCTTCCGGACCTGCGAAAATGCGCGGATGTTCACCGGAATCATCACCGGCGTGGGGCGCATCGCCGCCATCCACGACCTCGGCTCCTCCTCCTCCCACGGCAAGAGACTCGGCATCGCGGCGCCCGACGGCTACCTCGACGACGTCGGCCTCGGCGACAGCATTGCGCTCAACGGCGCCTGCATGACCGTCACCAGTTTCGACCCCGCGCAGAGGCTCTTCACCATCGACATCTCGGCCGAGTCGCTCGATAAAACGGCGGGCCTGACCGAGGAAGGTGCGCGCATCAACCTCGAGAAGGCGCTGCGCGCGAGCGACCGCCTCGGCGGCCACATCGTCTCGGGCCACGTCGACGGCATCGGCACCGTGAGCCGCTTCGAGCCCGTGGGCGAGAGCTGGGAGCTGCGCGTGGTCGCGCCTCAGGCGCTGGCGCGCTTCCTGGCCTACAAGGGCTCGATCACCATCAACGGCGTGAGCCTGACGGTCAACACCGTCGCCGACGCGGCCGACGGCAGCAGCGAGATCAGCATCAACCTGATCCCGCACACCGTGCAGAACACCTCGCTGGGCGACCTGCGCGCCGGCTCGCGCGTGAACCTCGAAATCGACACCGTGGCGCGCTACGTGGAGCGCATGCTCCAGGCGGGCGTGCTGCAGCCGGCCCGGCCGGCCTGACACCGACATTCCCCGCATCCAAGGACCCCGCCCCATCATGAACGCATCCGTCACGCCGATCGGCGCCTCGCGCGCCAATCGGACGCCCGCGCCGATCTCCCCGGTCGAGGAGATCGTGGCCGAACTGGCCGCCGGCCGCATGGTCATCCTCGTCGACGAGGAAGACCGCGAGAACGAGGGCGACATCGTGGTCGCCGCCGACCACATCACGCCCGAGGCCATCAACTTCATGGCCCGCCATGCGCGCGGCCTGATCTGCCTCACGCTGTCGCGCGAGATGTGCGAACGCCTGCAGCTGCCGCCGATGGTGGCGCGCAATGGCACCAAGCACGCCACCGCCTTCACGGTCTCGATCGAGGCCGCCGAGGGCGTGACCACCGGCATCTCGGCCGCCGACCGGGCCCGCACCGTGCAGGCCGCGGTGGCGCGCAACGCCGTGGCCGCCGACCTGGTGCAGCCCGGCCACATCTTCCCGCTGCAGGCGGTCGATGGCGGCGTGCTGATGCGCGCCGGCCATACCGAGGCCGGCTGCGACCTCGCCGCCATGGCCGGCTGCTCGCCCGCCTCGGTGATCTGCGAGGTGATGAACGAGGACGGCACGATGGCGCGCCTGCCCGACCTGCAGCTGTTCGCGGCCGAGCACGGCCTCAAGATCGGCACCATCGCGGCGCTGATCGAGCACCGCAGCCGCACCGAATCGCTGATCAAGAAGGTTGGCTGCCGCGAGATCCAGACCGCCTGGGGCGCGTTCACCGCCCATGCCTTCGTCGACCAGCCCAGCGGCGGCGTGCACCTCGCGCTGGTGCGCGGCAAGTGGGCGCCCGAGGACACGGTCGACGTGCGCGTGCACGAGCCGCTGTCGGTGCTCGACGCGCTCGAGATCAACCGCTCGCTGCACTCGTGGAGCCTGGACGCCAGCCTCTCGCACATCGCGCAGCTCGACCGGGGCGTGGCCGTGCTGCTGAACTGCGGCGAGACGGCGCACGAGCTGCTGGCCCAGTTCGACGGCACCGCGCGCCCCGCGCAGGCGCCCGAGCGCGGCCGCATGGACCTGCGCAGCTACGGCATCGGCGCGCAGATCCTGCGCGAATGCGGCGTGCAGAAGATGAGATTGCTCGGCACGCCGCGGCGCATGCCGAGCATGGCGGCCGGCTACGGCCTCGAGATCGCCGGCTATCTGGCAAAGGACTGAACGACATGCAAGGTGCAAACCAGGGCGCGGCCGACAAGCCGCTGGACGGCAACAGCGGCAAGGGACTGCGCATCGGCATCGTGCAGGCACGCTTCAATGCCGACATCACCGATGCGCTCGCCAGCGCCTGCCTCGACGAGTTCGCGGCGCTGGGCGTGGCCGCCAACGACATCCACCACGTGCGCGTGCCCGGCGCGCTCGAAGTGCCGGTCGCGCTGCAGGCGCTGGCCGAGCGCGGCGGCTACCACGCGCTGGTCGCGCTGGGCTGCATCATCCGCGGCGAGACCTACCACTTCGAACTGGTGGCCAACGAATCGGGCGCGAGCGTGAGCCGCGTGGCGCTCGACTACAAGCTGCCCATCGCCAACGCCATCCTCACCACCGAGAACCTCGAGCAGGCCGTCGCCCGCCAGACCGACAAGGGCCGCGACGCGGCCCGCGTGGCGGTCGAAATGGCGCGACTGCTGGCCGACCTT
Organism: Variovorax sp. FG153; assembly: GCF_057809595.1. NCBI lineage: Bacteria > Pseudomonadati > Pseudomonadota > Betaproteobacteria > Burkholderiales > Comamonadaceae > Variovorax > Variovorax sp. FG153. The sequence continues at coordinate 1,911 of NZ_JBMDKG010000079.1, read as the reverse complement.
TCATGACCGACGACACCAACCAAGAAGACCAGGGAGGCGCTGCGCCGCAGCGTTCCGCACGACCGGACAAGGCGCGAGCGACGCGCACCGGCCTGACCGCCACCGGCGCGCGCAAGGCCTCGGCCAAGTCCAACCGCACCCGCGCGCGCGAGTTCGCGCTGCAGGCGCTCTACCAGCACCTGGTGGGCCGCAACGAGCCGGCCGCCATCGACAGCTTCACGCGCGACCTCGCGGGCTTCCACAAGGCCGACGCCGCGCACTACGACGCGCTGCTGCACGGCTCGATCGAAGGCGCCGAGCAGCTCGACGCGCTGATCGTGCCGCTGCTCGACCGCAAGCTGGCCGAGATCTCGCCGATCGAGCATGCCGTGATGTGGATCGGTGTCTACGAGTTCCAGCATTGCCTCGACGTGCCTTGGCGCGTGGTGCTCAACGAGTGCATCGAGCTCGCCAAGGAGTTCGGCGGCACCGACGGCCACAAGTACGTGAACGCGGTGCTCAACGGCCTCGCGCCCCAGCTGCGTCCGCTCGAGGTCGAGGCCGACCGCGCGACCGGCAAGGCGCGGCCCTGACCCCTTCCCCTCTTCCTCCTTCTTCTTTCGCGAAGCACCCCGCATGAGGATTTCGACCCGGGCCGAGCGCATCGAGCCCTTCTACGTGATGGAAGTGGCCAAGGCCGCCGGCAAGCTGGCGCGCGAGGTGGCCCACACCGACCGGCCGATGATCTTCCTGAACATCGGCGAGCCCGACTTCACCGCGCCGCCGCTGGTGCAGGAAGCCGCGGCACGCGCGGTGCGCGCCGGTGCCACGCAATACACCCAGGCCACCGGCCTCGACCATCTGCGCGAACGCATCAGCCAGTGGTATCGCGACCGCTTCGGCGTCGACGTGCCGGCGCGCCGCATCGTGGTCACGGCCGGCGCCTCGGCCGCGCTGCAGCTGGCCTGCCTCACGCTGATCGAAGCCGGCGACGAGATCCTGCTGCCCGACCCCAGCTATCCCTGCAACCGCCACTTCGTGAGCGCGGCCGAGGGCAAGGCGGTGCTGATCCCGACCACCGCCGAGGAGCGTTTCCAGCTCAGCGCCGACAAGGTCGAGGCCGCGTGGACCGACAAGACCCGCGGCGTGCTGCTGGCCTCGCCGTCGAACCCGACCGGCACCTCGATCGCGCGCGACGAGCTGCGGCGCATCCACGAGGTGGTGAGCTCGCGCGGCGGCATCACGCTGATCGACGAGATCTACCTGGGGCTGTCCTACGACGATGCCTACGGGCAGACGGCACTGGCGATCGACGACAACGTGATCAGCATCAACAGCTTCAGCAAGTACTTCAACATGACGGGGTGGCGGCTGGGGTGGCTGGTGGTGCCCGATGTGCTGGTGCCCGTGGTGGAGCGGCTGGCGCAGAACCTGTTCATCTGCGCGAGCACGGTGGCGCAGTACGCTGCGCTGGCTTGCTTCGAGGCGGAGAGCATTGCGGAGTACGAACGGCGTCGCGGCGAATTCAAGGCGCGGCGCGACTGGTTCATTCCGCAGCTCGAGGCGTTGGGGCTACCGGTTCCGGTGGTTCCGGATGGCGCTTTCTACGCCTGGGCCGATTGTTCGGGGCTGGCTGCTCGGCTCGGGATTTCGGGGAGCTGGGATTTTGCGTTCGAGGCGATGAAGCGGGCGCATGTGGCCGTGACTCCGGGGCGCGACTTCGGGACTGCTGATACTGCTCGCTTTGTTCGGTTCTCTACGGCTAGTTCGATGGCGCATCTTGAGGAAGCTATTGGTCGGTTGCGTGGTTTGGCTGGATGAGGGGTTCGGCTTTCTGGTTTGAAGCTGCTTTTTTGTTGAGGCCGTTGGCCGGGAATTCGCCCCGGCGGGCGAGTCACTTTCTCTTGTCTCGCCAAGAGAAAGTAACCAAAG
>NZ_JBMDKG010000078.1:0-22591 GCF_057809595.1 Variovorax sp. FG153 | reverse complement strand
TACTTTTCTTGGCGAGACAAGAAAAGTGAGTCGCCCGCCGGGGCGAGACCCGGCCAACAGCCTAAGCAAAAAGCGCCCCCAAATTCAGACCACGACAAACCGATGCGTCCCATCCCGCCCCAACTGCTCGACCAGCCCGAACTCCCAATCCAGATACCCCTGCATAGCCTCCACGGAAGCCGAGGTCCCTTCATAAGGCCTCCGATACCGATCAGTCCTCTCACTACCCAGGCGAGTCTCACCAGCCTCGGAAGGCAGCCCGGCAGAAAACCAGGCCGCATTCCCGCCACGTAGCACGAGCACTTCCACATCCAGCTCCCCACGCGAATCGAGCCACTCCCTCAGATCCGAAGCCGCATACCGAGCCAGCAAACTGCTCCCACAAGTCAGCACATAGCGCCGAGCCAAAGGAATGACGCCAGCCACCGCATCCAAGAGCTGCGCCCGAATCGCAAACCACGCCCCCGGCACATGCCGCTTCACATAGTTCGCACTGGCCGTCACATCGATCAACGCGGTCGATGAAGCATCCCCGTCGAGCAACCGAGCCAGGTCCAGCGGCTCGATCTCTCCAACGGCCCGAGCCACTTCCGGATACACAGCGGCCAGAGCACCGCGTTCGCTCAACGCATCAGCAGCAGGCACAGGCTCCACCACATAGACCTCCCACCCCATCTGTGCCAGCCAGGACGCAGACATCGAAGCCCGCACCCCATCGTCATCCGCCAGCACGATCCGCGCATGCCGCACCGGCACCTGGTGATCCGTCTCCTGCACCAGCTGCCCGCCGGGCGCGCCGGCAAAGCCGGGAAGATGACCCGCCGCGTATTCCTCGGGCGTGCGCACATCGAAGCGATAGACCGTCCGCCCCGCCTCCTCGAGCGCGTCCACGGCATCGACGGCCACCCACCGCACCCCCGCCTTCTCCGCCACGCGCCGCGCATCGGCACGCGCCTGCGAACGATGCGCCTCGCTCACCGCCTCGGGCGCACGCCGCACCGCCCCATGGTCGAGCACCTGCCCCGCGAGCTTCCACCCGATCGTGCCGTTGCGCAGCGCGGCCACGGGATTGGGAATGCCGGCATTCACCAGCGACTGCGTGCCGATGATGCTGCGCGTGCGCCCCGCGCAATTGACGATCACACGCGTGGCCGGATCGGGTGCGAGCTCGCGCACGCGCAGCACCAGTTCGGCGCCCGGCACGCTGGTGGCGCCCGGGATGCTCATGGTCTGGTATTCGTCGAAGCGGCGCGCGTCGAGCACGACCACGTTGGCGCGCTCGTCGATCAGCGCCTTCACCTCGGGCGCCGAGAGCGAGGGCGTGTGGCGCTCGTGCTCGACCAGTTCGCCGAACGATTTGCTCGGCACGTTGACGTCGCGGAACAGCTCGCCGCCGGCCGCGCGCCAGCCCTCGAGGCCGCCCTCAAGCAGGTGCACCCGGGTGTAGCCGAGGCCGGCGAGCCGCCGCGCGGCCAGCGGCGCGAGGTCGGTGCCGCGGTGCTCGCCGAACAGCACGATCAAGGTGTCGCGGCGCGGGATGCGGCGCCAGGCCTCGATCTCGATGCGCGACAGCGGCAGGTTCGCGGCCCACAGCGGATGGGCCTGGGCGAAGGGGTCCTCCTCGCGCACGTCGAGCAGCGCGATCTCGGCGCCGGGCGTGAGCAGGCGTTCGCGCACGGCGGCGAACGAGAGGACGGGGAAGGCGGAGGTGGCTTGGAGCGTGGCGTCGGTCATGGCGTGGTGGCGGGCGGGACCGCCCGGAGTTCGGCGGACCGGTCCCAGAGATTGGGCAGCAGCGTGTTGGTGTAGCCCGAGACGAAGGGCTTGCGCCCGCCCTCGGCCGGGTAAGTATGCCGCCGCACCGCGCCGATGTTGGCGCCATAGACATGGATGCTGATCGACACGCGGTCCGCGTGCGCGTTGTGCACGCGGTGCAGGTCGCCGACGGTGGGCGAGACGGCCTCGACGTCGCCTTCGTCGAGCCGCACCGCGTCGCCCACGGGCCGCGCCTGGCCGTCGTCGCCGAAGGCATGGGGCTGGCTGTACTCGGCGCCGCGCAGCATGCCGATCAGGCCCCACACGGTGTGGTCGTGCACCGGCGTGGCCTGGCCCGGTCCCCAGACGAAGCTCACGACCGAGAAGCGCTCGGTGCTGTCGGCATGCAGCAGGTACTGCTGGTAGCGCGCGGGGTCGGGCTGCGCGAAGGCCTCGGGCAGCCAGTCGTCGCGCGCCACCAGCCGGCGCAGCAGCGCACCGCCCTCGGCGAGGATGGCGCGCTCGTCGGGCCGGCCGTCGAGCAGGCGGCCGAAATCGACCACGAACTCGCGCAGCGGCGCGATCGATGCGGGAATGGCGGCGCTCACGCCGCGCGCTTCCAGAGCTGGGTGTCGGAGATCGCGCGCACGTCGACGCGCACCGGCAGGATGCCGTCGCGCGCGGAGCGGTCGGCCACGGCCTGCAGCGCCACGATGTCGGCCTCGCTCACCGGCCGCGCGGCCACCGAGGCGCGCGCGGTGATGAGCCGGGCCGATTCGATCGGCAGCCGCGTGAGCTGGCTGTAGGCCTGCGCGTAGGCCTCGGGATTGGCCAGCGCCCAGTCGCCCGCGCGGCCCAGCCGGTCGAGGAACTGCACGATGGCGGCGCGCTTGGCGGGATCGGCCAGCGAAGGTTCGCTGGCGGTGATGAAGCCCAGCGCGGTGTTGATGCCGCGGCCGTCGCGCAGGATGCGCCCGCCCTGCTGCAGCGCGATCGTGTAGTAGGGATCGAAGATGGCCCAGGCGTCGATCTGGCGCGAGGCGAAGGCGGCCGCCGCATCGGTCGGCAGCACGAACTTCACCGTGACCTCGTCGCGCCGCACGCCGGCCTCCTCGAGCGCGCCGTAGAGCTGGTACTGCGAGATGCTGCCGCGCGCCGACGAGACGACCACGGTCTGGCCGCGCAGCTCGGCCACGCTGCGCAGCTTCGAATCGGGCTGCACCACGATGCCGAGCGAGTCGGCCTTGCCGACGCGCGTGGCGACGATCTTCAGCGGCGTCCTGCCGACGGCCGCGGCGAGCACCGGCAGGTCGCCGGCCATCGCGGTGTCGACCGCCGCGCTGCGCTGCGCCTCGAACAGCGGCGCGGCGCCCTGGAAGTTGGCCCAGCGGTAGGCGAAGGGCGCGCCCTCGAGCGCCTTCGAGGCCTCGAACAGCGAGCGCAGGCCACCGGCCTGGTCGCCGAGCACCAGCGAGGTCTGCGGCTGGGCCCAGCCGCGCAACGAGGCCGTGGCCGCGAAGGAGAGCGCCGCGCCCTGCTGGAGCCAGCGGCGGCGCGATGCCTTGGAAAACAGCAGATCGGTCATGCGGCGGCTCCCGTCGACAGCAGCGCGCGCTTGCCCGCGCCGACCAGGATCGCGTCGTTCTGCGGCGTGTGGATGCGGCTGCACAGCACGTCGCGGTAATGGCGCTCGAGCGGGTTCTGGCGCGCGAGGCCGTGGTTGCCCGTGAGCTGCAGCGCGAGCTCGACGGCACGCACCGCGTTGCCGGTGACGGTGTGCTTGAGCAGCCCGCTGTCGACCGCCGAGGGCGTGCGGCCGCCGTCGACGGCCTCGCTGGCCGCGTCGAGCAGCACGCGGTTGGTGCGCAGCAGCGCCTCGATCTCGCCCACCGTCTCCTGCACGCGCGGCAGGCTCGAGAGCGGCGCGCCCAGGCTGCCGGGCGCGCGCTGGTTGAGGAAGCCCACGAGCCAGTCGCGCGCCGAACGCGCGACCGCGTCGTACAGGCTGCCGAGCAGCACCACCATCCAGGCCTGCTGCGAGGCCTGGGCGTCGATGTCGGTCTGGCTGCCGGCATCGGGTGCCCAGTCGGCCGGCACGCGCAGGTCCACCGCATGGTCGAGCGGGATCGCGACGTTCTCGAACACCACCTCGTGGCTGCCCGATGCGCGCAGGCCCAGGTGGTCCCAGCTCGCGATCACGCGCACGCCCTCGGCATGGCGCGGCACCAGGAACACGCCGATGCGCGGCGCGGGCTCGTCGGTGCGGGCCCACACGGCGAGCCAGCCCAGGCCCTCGATGCCGGTGGTGTAGAGCTTGTGGCCGTCGATGCGCCAGCCCTCGCCGTCGCGGCGCGCCACGGTGGCGGGCAGGCCGCCGCGCGCGGGCGAACCGAGCGCGGGCTCGACGCGCAGCGCATTGATCAGCGCGCCCTGCTCGACCGCGTCGCGCAGAACGCGCTCGCGCAAGTGCGAGGGCCAGCGGCTGTCGCCGCGCGCCAGCCCATGGTGCTGCAGGTAGGTCATGGTGAGGATCAGCGCGGTGGCGGGCTCGCCGCGCGCCACTGCGGCGATCACCTGCCGCGCCGACGCGAGCGTGGCGCCGCCGCCGCCGAAGGCGCTCGGCGCGACCAGTCCGATGAGGCCGTGCGATTGCAGCGCCTCGAAGTTCTGCGCGGGAAAGGCGCCGCTGCGGTCGTGGTCGGCGGCGGTGCTCGCGAAGCGCGCCGTGAGGCTGGCCAGCAGCGCGGCGTCGGGCAGGCCGGAGGAATCGCGGGAATTCAGGCCGGCCGCGGACCGGCGCAGGGGGATGGCGCTCATGGTCCCGGCACGTTAGCGAGCCCCGGTGCGCGCGAAAACGACGCATCGCGCATATCCAAACTCGTTTTTCTGCGTTCGCATCGGCGGCGCGGCTGGTTAGTTTCGCGGTGGTCCCGCCCTTCCCACCATCGCACACACACCATGAGCCAGAACCCCACCGACAACGGCGTCGAATTCATCGGCATGATCCAGGGCCAGAAGGTCTCGGAGATCCATGCCGCCCAGGGCCCGGCGATCGACCGCGACTACGTGCGCGCCTTCGCCCAGGCACACGAGCAGGCCGGCTTCGACCGCGTGCTGGTGCCGCACCACTCGACCGGCCCCGATGCCACGCTGACCGTGGCCTACGCGGCCTCGGTCACCGAGCGCATCCACTTCATGCTCGCGCACCGCCCGGGCTTCGTGGCGCCCACGCTGGCGGCGCGCCAGTTCGCCTCGCTCGACCAGTTCAGCGGCGGGCGGCTCGCGGTGCACTACATCTCGGGCGGCTCCGACGACGAACAGAAGCGCGACGGCGACTGGCTCGACCACGACCAGCGCTATGCGCGCACCGACGAATACCTCGATGTGCTGCACAAGGTCTGGCAGGCCGACAAGCCCTTCGACCACGAGGGCGCGCACTACCGCGCGCTCAATGCCTTCTCGGAGGTCAAGCCGCTGCAGACGCGCAACGGCCGCCCGCACGTGCCGGTGTATTTCGGCGGCGCCTCGGAAGCCGCGATCCCCGTGGCCGGCAAGTACGCCGACGTCTACGCGCTGTGGGGCGAGTCGCTCGAGCAGGCGCGCGAACTCACGACCCGCGTGCGCGCCGAGGCCGCGAAGCATGGGCGCAGCGTGCGCTTCTCGGTCTCGTTCCGCCCGATCCTGGCCGAGACGGAGGAGCAGGCCTGGGCCCGCGCCGACCACATCCTGGCCGAGACGAAGCGGCTGCGCGTGGTGCAGGGCTACAACCGCGGCGGCCCGCAGCAGAGCGAGGGCGCCAGGCGCCTGCTGGCCGCGGCCGGACAGGGCACGCGGCTCGACAAGCGGCTGTGGACCGCGGTCGCGCAGGAGATCGGCGGACGCTCCAACAGCACCGCGCTGGTCGGCACGCCCGAGCAGGTCGCCGATGCGCTGCTCGACTACTACGACCTCGGCGTGACCACCTTCCTGATCCGCGGCTTCGATCCGCTGGAGGACGCGGCCGACTACGGGCGCGAACTGATCCCGCGCACGCGCGAACTGGTGGCGCAGCGCGCGGCTTCGGTCCGCAAGGCCGCCTGACCACCCTGCCTTCCTCCCTCCCCCAGAGGGGGAAGGAGCAAATACCCAAAAGGACATCCCCATGAGCGCCGTTCTTTCCATCGACCGCAACGCCTCGGCCCTGAAGCTCAACCCGGTGCCGACGCAGAAGTACTGGTTCGACCCGATCCCGCCGCGCACCAGCGTGCAGGCCGAGCGCCGCCACCGCCAGGAGCGCCTGGCGGGCGCCTTCCGCCTGTTCGCGCGCTTCGGCTTCGCACAGGGCCTGGCCGGCCACATCACCGCGCGCGATCCCGAGCTGGCCGACCACTTCTGGGTCAACCCGCTGGGCATCCACTTCTCGCGCATCAAGGTCTCCGACCTGCTGCTGGTCAATGCCAGGGGCGAGACCGTGATCGGCGACCGCCCGCTCAACAAGGCGGCCTTCGCGATCCACGCGGCGATCCACGAGCACAACCCCAAGATCGTCGCGGCCGCCCACACCCACTCGACCTACGGCAAGGCCTGGTCGACCCTGGGCCGCAAGCTCGACACGCTGACGCAGGACAGTTGCGTGTTCCACGACGACGTGGCGCTGTTCGACGACTTCACCGGCATGGTGGTCGACACCAGCGAGGGCGACCGCATCGCGCGGGCACTGGGCGACAGGAAGGGCGCGATCCTCAAGAACCACGGCATCCTGACCGCCGGCCCGACGGTGGAGGCCGCGGCCTGGTGGTACATCGCGCTCGACAACGCCTGCCACACGCAGCTGCTGGCCGAGGCCGCCGGCACGCCGCAACCGATCGACGAAGCCACGGCGCGCCACACGCACGGCCAGATCGGCGGGCCCGAGGGCGCGATCCATTCCTTCGACAGCCTCTACCAGGGGCTGGTCGAGGCCGAGCCCGAGCTGCTGGACTGACTCCTTCTTTCTCCTGGAACCGCCGATGAACGCATCCCTCTCCCGCCGCCGCCTCCTGCGTGCCGGCGGCGCCGCCGCCGTGGTCGCCTCGGGCGGCCTGATCGCCTCGCAGGCCTTCTCGCAGTCCACGCGCAAGCTGACCTTCGCCTGGAACGCCGCGGCCTTCTGCCTCTCGCCGGTGGTGGTGGCGCAGGAGCGCGGCTACTTCGAGCGCAACGGCCTGCAGGTCGAGCTGATCAACTACACCGGCTCGACCGACCAGCTGCTCGAATCGCTGGCCACGGCCAAGGCCGACGCGGCGGTGGGCATGATCCACCGCTGGCTCAAGCCGCTGGAGTCGGGCTTCGACGTGAAGATCGTCGGCAGCTCGCACGGCGGCTGCGTGCGCCTGGTGGGCGCCAGGGCCGCGGGCGCCACCAGCCTCGCGAGCCTCAAGGGCAAGATCATCGGCGTGTCGGACATCACGAGCCCGGGCAAGAACTTCTTCTCGATCCTGCTCTCCAAGAACGGCATCGACGCCGAGCGCGACGTGACCTGGCGCCAGTACCCGGCCGACCTGCTCGACCTCGCGGTGCAGAAGGGCGAGATCCACGCCATCGCCGACGGCGACCCGAACGTCTACCTGATCGAGAAGCGCAACAAGGGTGCGTTCGTCGAGATCGCGAGCAACCTCACGGGCGAGTACAAGGACAAGGTCTGCTGCATCGTCGGCGCGCGCGGCGAGCTGGTGCGCAAGGACAAGGCCACCGTGGCCGGGCTGGTGCGCGCCATCGCGCAGGCCTCGGACTACGTGGCCGAGAACCCGAACGAATCGGCCAGGCTGTTCGCCAAGTACTCGCCCAAGGTGCCGGTGGAGGACCTGCGCGCGCTGCTGGGCACGCTCACGCATGCGCACCATCCGCTGGGCCGCAGCCTGCGCGACGAGGTCGCGTTCTACGCGGCCGACTTCCGCAACGTGGGCGTGCTCAAGAAGAGCACCGACCCGGCGCGCTTCGCGGACCACGTGTCCTACGACCCGCTGGCCTGAGCACGGTCACGCCATGACGAACCGCATGCCATCCGCCAGCCGCCGCCGCTTCATCGCCCAGGGCGGCGCCGCCGCGACCATCGCCGCCCTGCCCGCCTTCGCGCTGCAGGCCCGCGCCCAGGCGCGTCCGCTGCTCAAGGCCGGCGACCAAAAGGGCGGCCTGCGCGCGCTGCTCGAGGCCGCGGGCGGGCTCGAGGGCCTCTCGTACGACATCCAGTGGTCGGAATTCCCGGCCGCGGCGCCGCTGGCCGAGGCCTTGAACGCGGGCGCCGTCGATTCGGGCCCGATCGGCGATGCGCCACTGATCTTCGCGCTCGCGGCCGGCACGCGCGTGAAGGCGATCGGCGCCAACCGCTCCGACTCCTACGGCACGGCCGTGCTGGTGCGGCCCGATTCGCCGCTCAAGAGCGCGGCCGAGCTCAAGGGCAAGAGCGTGGCCACCAACCGCGGCTCCATCGGCCACTACGTGACGCTCAAGGCCATCGTCGCGGCGGGGCTGAAGCCCGAGGACATCCAGCTGCGCTTCCTCGCGCCGGCCGACGCCAAGCTCGCGCTCACGCAGGGCTCGGTCGATGCCTGGGCCACCTGGGAACCCTACACCGCGCTGGCCGAGACCAGCGGCCATGCGCGCGTGCTCGCCAGCGGCCGCGGCTTGCTGCCGGGCCTGAGCTACCTCGCGGCCACCGACGCGGCGATTGCCGCCAAGCGGCCGGTGCTGCAGGACTTCCTGCAGCGCGTGGTGCGCGCGCAGCAATGGTCCTATCGCAACGTCGATGCATTCTCGGCCACGCTCGCGCGCATCATCGGCATCCCGCCCGAGGCCGCCAGGCTGCAGTTCGAGCGGCGGCAGCAGAAGTGGGTGCCGATCGATGCGCAGGTGGTCGCCGACCAGCAGGGCACGGCGGACTTCTACCGGCAGGTGGGGCTGATCAAGCAGGGGCTCGATGTGAAGACCACCTTCGATACCGGCTTCGGGATCGGCATCGCAGCCTAGCTAACCGGCATCCACCGCGCGCGCCAACTGCGCCAGCCGCTTCGCCATCGGCTCGAACAGCTCGGCCGAGGTGTTGCCGTAGCCCAGCACCAGCCCGTTGCAGTCCGGCCCGGGCCGGATCGCGGCGGCCGACAGCGGCATCGGCGCCATGCGGTGGCGTCGCGCCTCGGCGGCGATGCGGCGGTCGTCGAAGCGCGCGGGCAGGCGCAGGGTGAGATGCATGCCGCAGTGGCCGCCGTCGATGGTGTGCGGCAGCCTGAAGTGGCGCTCGAGCGCGGCGCGCAGGGCCTGCTGGCGCTCGCGGTACAGGCGCCGCATGCGGCCCAGGTGGCGGCTGAACTGACCGCTCTCGATGAAGTCGGCCAGCGCGAGCTGCTCGTGGCGGTGGCCGCCGCGCAGCATCTCCTCGAGCGGGGCGCGCACGGTGGCCAGCAGGTCCTCGGGCAGCACCAGGAAGCCCAGCCGCAGCGAGGGGAACATGGTCTTGCTGAAGGTGCCCACGTAGAGCACCGGCGCCTGCGGCACCAGCCCCTGCATGGCGGCGATGGGATCGCCGGTGTGGCGAAACTCGCTGTCGTAGTCGTCCTCGATGATCCAGGCGCCGTGCGCGCGCGCCTGCGCGATCAGCGCGAGCCGCCGCGCGATGCCGAGCACCACGCCCGAGGGGTACTGGTGCGAGGGCGTGGCATAGACCAGCCGCGGCGTTTGCAGCCGCCAGTCCTCCTCGCTCGCGCGCAGGCCGCCGGCATCGACCGGCATCGGCACGATGCGCAGGTCGCCCGCGTGCATCGCGGACTTGGCGCCGCGGTAGCCGGGGTCCTCGACCCAGGCGGTGTCGCCCGGGTCGGTGAGCAGGCGCACGCACAGCGCGATGGCTTCCTGCGCGCCCTCGGCGATCACCACCTGCTCGGCCGTGCAGCGCACGCCGCGCGCCAGGCCCAGGTGCTGCGCGATGGCGGCGCGCAGCGCGGGCTCGCCGAAGGGATTGCCATAGCCGAGCGCGGCGTGGCCGGCACCGCGCAGCGCGCGGTCGAGCGCGCCGCGCCAGGCCGCGATCGGGAAATGCGACAGCGCGGGCACGCCGGGACGCAGCGCGAGCTCGGGCTCGGCGCGGCTTCCCATGGGATGGATGCGCGCGAGCCGCCCGGCGGTGGCGGGCACGGCCGGCGCGCGCGGGCCGCGGCGCGGCGGCGCGGGCGCGGCCAGCTCCATCACGCGCGTGCCCTGGCGATCGGGCCGCAGGTAGCCTTCGGCCGCGAGATGCTCGTAGGTGGCCGTGACGGTGTTGCGCGACACCGCGAGCGCCTCGGCCAGCGCGCGCGAGCCGGGCAGCCGCGTGCCGGGCGCGAGGCGGCCGTCGAGGATGGCGCGCTTCAGGCGCTCGTGGAGCTGGCGCTGCATCGAACCGGCCTCGCGTTCGCGCGCCAGCGGTGCCTCGAGCAGCGCGCGGCGCACGGGGTCTGACAGGGTGGCGAAGGGGTCGGCGGCATCGGTCATCGGGTGTTGCTCGTGGCACCATGAAATTCGCATGACGTGGCGCTTTTCGTGGCGCCACGACGGTCGTACTGTAGCGCCTGTCGTCATCGAAAGAGAGCCCCTCATGCCCGCCTCCCACCCCCCGCTCCCGCCGCGCACCAACCAGTTCGGCCAGACCATCGGCGCCGCCCTGCCCGGCTGGTCGCCGCGCCCGAACCCGCCGCGCACGCCCATCGAAGGCCGACTGTGCCGGCTCGAACCCTTGTCGGCCGAGCGCCACGCGGCCGACCTGCATGCCGCCCATGCGCTGGCACCCGACGGCCGCGACTGGACCTACCTTTCGGTGGAGCGCGCGCCCGACGCCGCGAGCGCGCGCGCCTACGTCGAGCTGATCGCGCAGAGCACGGACCCGATGCACTTCGCGGTGATCGACAAGGCCACGGGCCGCGCCGTGGGCAGCCTCGCGCTGATGCGCATCGAGCCCAACCATGGCGTGATGGAGGTCGGCCACGTGACCTTCTCGCCGCTGCTCAAGCAGACACCGCTGTCGACCGAGGCCCAGTACCTGCTGATGCAGCTGGCCTTCGACGAGCTCGGCTACCGGCGCTACGAATGGAAGTGCGACAACTTCAACGCACCCTCGAAGAAGGCGGCGCAGCGCCTGGGCTTCCAGTTCGAGGGCGTGTTCCGCCAGGCGATCGTCTACAAGGGCCGCACGCGCGACACGGCCTGGTTCTCGATCGTCGACGGCGAATGGCCGGCGCTGCGCGCGGGCTTCGAGCAATGGCTCTCGCCCGCCAACTTCGATGCCGACGGCAGGCAGCGTCGGTCGCTCGAACAGGTGCGCGCAGCCGCGGCCTGAAGCGACTCAGGCCGCGGCGGGCGCGGGCAGTTGCTCGCCGAGGAAGGCCAGGAAGGTCTTCACCACCTCGGGCAGGGTGCGGCCCGCCAGGGTCTGCAGTTCGACCGCGCGGCCGCGCATGCCGCGCTCGCGGATCTCCGCCGCGTGCAGCTCGCCGCGCCGCACGCGGTCGCGCACCGTGATCTCGCCCGCGATCGTGAGGCCGCCGCCGTGCAGCACGAAGCTGGCCAGCGACTCGAAGCGGTTGCTGACGAGCACCGGTTCGAACACCAGCCCGCGCTGGCTGCAGCCCACGTCGAACAGCTGGCGCACGGTGTTGTCGGCGCCCGAGAGCGCGATCGGGTACGGATGCATCTGCGCCAGGGTCACGGTGCGCAGCTTCGCGAGCGGATGGTCGGGCCGCATCACGGCGAACACCGAGGCCGGCTGGCGCCGCTCGACGCGGATGCCGTCGACCGCGGCGCGGCTGTAGGTCAGGCCGATGTCGGCCTCGCCGAGCAGCACCGCCTCGGTCACCTCGGCCGGCCGCGCGGCGCGCAGCTGGAACTGGATGCCCGGGTGTTCGGCGCGAAAGTCCGCGATGGCGCGCGGCAGGAACTCGTTGGCGAAACCCGAGGAACAGGCGAGGCGCACCCGCCCGCGCTTCAAGCCCTGCAGCCCGCGGATGTCGGACACCACGCGCTCGGCCTCGAGCGCGCCGTGCAGCGCATGCGCGGCCAGCAGCTCGCCCGCGGGACTCGCGACCATGCCGCGCGGATGGCGCTCGAACAGCGGCACGCCGAGCAGGTCCTCGAGCATCGCCACCTGGCGGCTGATGGCCGAGGGGCTGACGCTGAGCCGCTCGGCCGCGACCGTGAGCGAGCCGCTGCGGGCCACCTCGAGGAAGTAGCGCAGGGCGGTGTCCTGCAGGCGGTGGGCGGTCATGACGGGCTTTCGCTTTGAGGAAAACGCAAAGATATCGCCAAAAAACGGCAATTGTTCAAAAGCGGCGGCCTGCCTAAGCTGCACGGTGGCCGCCCCGGCCAGCCCCTTCCCTCACCCCCACCGAACGATCCGCGCATGCACCTCCCGCTCCTCCACCGCCCCGCGCCCCGCCCACGCACCCTGCTCGCCCTGCTGGCCGCCGCCCTGATCGCCGGCACCGGCCTGGCCCAGGCGGCCGACCTGCCGCAGGCCGAGGCCGAACGCCACGCGCAGGCCAGCTACCGCGAGTACTTCGAGCTGCTCTCGCTGCCCAACGACGCGATCGTTCCCGAGGACATCCGCAAGAACGTGGACTGGCTCGCCAAGGCCTTCGAGAAGCGCGGCTTCGCGACGCGCCAGCTCGACAACGACGGCAAGCCGATGCTCTACGCCGAGCTGCCGGGGCACGACGCGGCGCGCAAGACCGTGCTGTTCTACATGCACCTCGACGGCCAGCCGGTGATTCCCGCGCAGTGGGCGCAGAAGAGCCCGTGGACGCCGGTGCTCAAGCGCCGCGCGGCCGACGGCGGCTGGGAGGAGATCGATGCCGCGCCGCTGTTCGACGGCCCGGTCGATCCCGAGTGGCGCGTGTTCGGCCGCGCCTCGGCCGACGACAAGGGCCCGATCATGATGATGCTGGCCGCGATCGACGCGCTGAAGGCGGCCGGCGGCACGCCCGCGGTCAACGTCAAGGTGATCCTCGACAGCGAGGAGGAGAAGGGCTCGCCCTCGATCGCCAAGGTGATGCAGGCGCACCGTGAGCTGCTGGCCTGCGACGCCATCGTGATCCACGACGGCCCGATGCACGCCACCAACCGACCCACCCTGGTGTTCGGCAACCGCGGCGCGGCCGAGGCGCGGCTCACGGTCTACGGCGCCAAGGTGCCGCTGCACAGCGGCCACTACGGCAACTACGCGCCCAACCCGGCGCAGCGGCTCGCGACCCTCTTGGCCTCGATGAAGAACGAGCAGGGCCGCGTGACCGTGGCCGGCTACTACGACCGGGTGCGCATCAGCGCGGCCGACCGCCAGGTGATGGCCGCGGTGCCCGACGACGAGACCGCGCTGCGCCACCGCCTGGGCATCGCGCGCACCGACAAGGTGGGCGCCAACTACCAGGAGGCGATGCAGTACCCTTCGCTCAACGTGCGCGGCATGGCCTCGGCGGCGGTCGGCGACAAGGTCGCGAACATCGTGCCCGACCGCGCGGTGGCCGAGCTCGACCTGCGCACCACGCCCGATTCCGACGCCGCCTACCTGGGCGCGCTGATCGAGAAGCACATCGTCAAGCAGGGCTACCACCTCGTGAAGGGCGCGCCCAGCGACGAGGACCGCGCGCGCTACGACAAGCTCGCGACCTTCAGCTACCAGAGCGAGGGCGCCGACGCGGCCGGCGCGCCGATCGATTCGGCGATCGGGCGCTGGGCCTACAAGTCGCTGACCGACAGCTTCGGCGCCACGCCGGCGCCGGTGCGCATCCGCATGATGGGCGGCACGGTGCCGACCGCGGAGATCGTCAAGGTGCTGCAGGTGCCGTTCGCGATCGTCCCGCTGGTGAACGCCGACAACAACCAGCATGCGGCCAACGAGAACCTGCGGCTGGGCAACTACGTGAGCGGCGTGCGCACTATCTACAGCCTGATGACGCACCCGCTCTGAACGAACGGAGGCTCAGGCGCCCTTGCCGGGCTTCTGCGCCTGCTCGCACTTCACCTGGATCCGCTCGCGCTCGTCGAGCGTGGCGCCGATGCGCACCGCGCTGAGGCAACCGCCCCAGACGCAGCCGGTGTCGGTCGACAGCAGGTCGGGCCGCGACACCCAGCCCAGCGTGGACCAGTGGCCGAAGGCGACCGTGGCTTCGGCCGTGCGGCGGCCCGGCACGTCGAACCAGGGCATGTAGCCCGCGGGTGCCTGGGCCGCGTCGTCCTTGGTCTCGAACTCCATCGTGCCGTCGACGGTGCACAGCCGCAGCCGCGTGAGCGCGTTGACGATCACGCGCAGCCGGTCGCTGCCTTCGAGCGTGTCGCTCCAGCGGTCGGGCTGGTTGCCGTACATGGTGGTGAGGAATTCGCCGAGGTCGGGGCCGCGCAGCACCGCCTCGAGCTCGCCCGCGTGGGCACGCACGTCGGCCACGCTCCACTGGGGCAGCACGCCCGCGTGCACCATCAGCAGGTCGCGCGCGGCCGCGCCCGAACCGATGCGCCGGTGCAGCGCCATGTGCTGGTGGCGCAGCCAGTCGAGCATCGCCTCGCGGTCGGGCGCGGCCAGCAGCTCGGCCAGCGTGTCCTTGCGGCCGGACTTGCGCACGCCATGCGCCACACCCAGCAGGTGCAGGTCGTGATTGCCCAGCAGGCTCAGCGCCGCGCCGCCCAGGCGCTGCGCGCGCCGCAGCACCTGGGCCGATTCGGGGCCGCGGTTGACCAGGTCGCCGAGCAGCACCGCGGTGTCGCGGCTGGGAGAGAAAGCGAGCTCGTCGAGGAGCCGGCCGAGCGCGCTGTCGCAGCCCTGGATGTCGCCAATCAAGTAAAGTGCCATCTCCTCATTCTCTCCCCCCGTACATGGATGTCTTCCTGCTGGCCTTGCTGACCACGCTCAACGCGTTGTTCGCAATGTCCGAAATGGCCCTTTCCACCAGCCGCCGCGCGCGCCTCGCGGCATTGGTCGAAACCGGGGATACGGGCGCCGCCGCGGCGCTCAAGCTGATGGAGTCGCCGACCCAGTTCCTCTCGACGGTGCAGATCGGCATCACCTCGATCGGCATGCTGAGCGGCATCGTGGGCGAGGCCGCCTTCGCGGCGCCGCTGGCGGTGTGGATGGAGAGCGTGGGCATGGGCGCGGGCACCGCCAGCGTGGTGTCGACCGCGGTGGTGGTCACCTGCATCACCTTCTTCACGATCATCTTCGGCGAGCTGGTGCCCAAGCGCATCGGCCAGCTCTACCCCGAGCCGGTGGCGCGCTGGGTCTCGCGCCCGATGCGCGGCCTGGCCAAGGGCGCCAAGCCCTTCGTCTGGCTGCTCGCGGGCGCCACCGCCACCGTGCTGAAGCTGCTGCGCATCGACGCCAACGCGGCGCGCTCGGTGACCGAGGAAGAGATTTCCGCCAGCCTCGAGGAAGGCGTGGACGCCGGCGTGATCGAGCAGCACGAGCACCAGATGGTGCGCAACGTGTTCCACCTCGACGACCGGCGCCTGTCCTCGCTGATGATCCCGCGCGCCGACATCGAATGGCTCGAGGCCTCGTTCAGCGTGGCCGAGGCGCTGCAGAAGGTGGCGGCCGCGGGCGCGCTCAACCTGGTGCATTCCTGGTACCCGGTGTGCCGCAACTCGCTCGACGACGTGGTCGGCGTGATCAGCGTGGCGCACCTGCTGCGGCTGGGCCCGGCCCACGTCGGTACGCTGGGCCAGGAGGCCACGGCCGCGGTGTTCGTGCCCGAGACGCTGACCGGCATGGAACTGCTCGAGCAGTTCCGCGCGCGCGCCGGCCGGCTGGTGTTCGTGGTCGACGAATACGGCGTGGTGCAGGGCCTCATGACGCCGCGCGACCTGCTCGAAGCGATCACGGGCGAGTTGCAGCCCGGCATGCAGACCGACGCCTGGGCTCACGAGCGGCCCGATGGCATCTGGGAGCTCGACGGCCTGATGCCGGTGTCGGAGCTGCGCGCGCGCCTGGGCATCCGCGAGCTGCCCGACGAGGAGCGCGGCCTCTACAACACGGTGGCCGGCTTGCTGATGGCGGTGTCGGGCCACCTGCCCTCGGTGGGCGAGCACATCGACTGCGCCGGCTGGTGCTTCGAGGTGACCGCGCTCGAAGGCCGGCGCATCGACCGCGTGCGCGCCTCGCGCGATCCCTCGGTGCCGTCCGGCGGCGACGACTGACGCGAGCGGGGCGCCGATGCTGTCGCTGCTCGCGCTCGCTTGCCCCCAATGCTCCGCGCCGCTGCCGCGCGCGGCGCGCTGGCGCACCGTCAACTGCAGCTACTGCGGCGCCACCATCTCGCGCGGCGAGGAAACGGTCGAGCGCGAGAGCTTCCGCGCCGCGTTGCAACGCGCCAATGCACGGGGCGCCGACGGCGCGCGCCTGCTGCGCTGGCGCGGCGCGCGCTACCGCGTGCTGGCGCCGCTGGCCACCGGCGAGCACAGCGAGGTGCTGCTGGCCGAACGGCTCGGCGCCCTGCCCGAGCGCGTGACCTTCAAGCTGGCGCGCGGCCGGGAGGGCGCCGAGGCGCTGGCGCGCGAGCATGCCGCGTTGCAGGCCCTGCAGTCGCTCGCCATGCCCGGCGCCGCCTATTTCACGCGCCGGCTGCCGCAGCCCGTGGGCCTCGGCGCGATCGATGCCGCCGATGGCTCGGAAGACGCGCGCCAGGCGCTGGTGCTGCGCCATCCGACCGGCTACTGGGGCAGCCTGCTCGACGTGCAGCGCGCCAACCCGCGCGGCATCGATGCGCCCCATGCGGTCTGGCTCTGGCGCCGCATGCTCGAGGTGCTGGCCTTCGTGCACGACGCGGGCTGGACGCACGGCGACCTCTCGCCCGCCCATGCGCTGGTGCATCCGCGCGACCATGGCGTGCTGCTGATCGGCTGGTCGCGCGCGCGGCACGACACGGCACGCGCCGCGGACGACCTCGCGCAGAGCGCCTGGGCGGTGCGTGCCGTGCTGCATGGCCACGAAGGCCTCGGCGAACCGGGCACCGGCGCCGCGCCCGCACCGCTGGCCGCGCTGCTGCGCCGCTGCAGCGAGGACCCCGGCGAATGCCGCCGCCTCGGCGCGCGCGGCATCGAGCAGGCGCTGTCGGCGGCCGCGCGCGAGGCCTTCGGCGCGCCGCGCTTCATTCCCTTCGATCCCGCGCCGCACGGCGGCTGACGGTCCTTTCTTCTTCTCTCTTCACGACGAGGAACATCCATGGGTTACGGAAACTATTCGCACGCCGCGCACGCGGCCCTGGTCGCGGACCGCGCCACCAAGTCGGGCGCCGAGGTCTTCACCCAGACCGCCACCCATCCGCTGATGGACCCGCGCGGCCTCAAGGTGCGCGAGGCGCGCGACAACGCCGACCATCCGAACTCGCTGGGCATCGTGTTCGCGCTCGACGTCACGGGCTCCATGGGCGACATCCCGCAGACGCTGGCGCGCCGCGAGCTGCCGACCTTCATGAAGCTCTTGACCGACTGCGGCGTGGCCGATCCGCAGCTGATGTTCATGGCGATCGGCGACGCCACCTCCGACCGGGCGCCGCTGCAGGTGGGCCAGTTCGAATCCACCGCCAACCTGATGGACCAGTGGCTCACCTGGAGCTACCTCGAGGGCGGCGGCGGCGGCACCGGCGAGGAGAGCTACGAGCTGGCCTTCTACGTGATCGCGCAGCACACCGACATGGACTGCTGGGTCAAGCGCAAGAAGCGCGGCTACCTGTTCGTGACCGGCGACGAGCTGCCCTACCCCGCCGTCTCGCGCCACCAGATCGAGGGCCTGGTCGGCGAGAAGCTCGACGAGGACATCCCGATCGAGGAGGCCATCGCGGCCGCGGCCGAGACCTGCCACCTGTTCTTCCTGATCCCCGACGCACAGCGCCGCCGCCGCTGCGAGCCGCGCTGGCGCGAACTGCTCGGCGACCACGTGATCTGCATGGACTCGCCCGACGACGCCTGCGCGGTGGCCGCGGGCATCGTCGCGCTGACCGAGAAGGCCGTGCCCAGCCTCGACGAGCTCGGCCGCGTGATGGCCGCGACCGGCAGCGTCGACAAGGCGCGCATCAACGGCGTGCTGCATGCGCTCGACGGCTATGCGGCGCTGCTCGATCCGAACAAGCCGCGCCACGCGCCGCCGAGCGCCGCCGCGTCGGCACCGCGCTCGTCGTGGTGGAAGCGCCTGTTCGGCTGACCCCTTCGCGCGCGTCGTGAGCACCGGCGCCACGCGCTATCTCTCGCTGCTGGGCCTGGGCTTCGGCGACTGCGGCAAGGGCCTCTACACCGATCACTTCTGCGCCGCGCTGCGCGCCCACACCGTGGTGCGCTTCAACGGCGGCGCGCAGGCCGGCCACAACGTGGTGCTGGCCGACGGGCGCCATCACACCTTCTCGCAGTTCGGCGCCGGCAGCTTCCAGCCCGGCGTGGTCACGCTGCTCGCGAGCCCGGTGGTGGTGCATCCCACGGCGCTGCTCGTCGAGGCCGCCGTGCTGCGCGACAAGGGCGTGCCCGACGCGCTCGCGCGCCTGCGCATCGATGCGCGCTGCCGCGTCACCACGCCCTTCCACCAGGCCGCGGGCCGGCTGCGCGAATGGGCGCGCGGCGAGGCGGCCCATGGCAGCTGCGGCGTGGGCGTGGGCGAGACCGTGCGCCAGGCACTGGCCGCGCCCGACCTCGCGCTGCGCTATGGCGACCTGTTGCAGCCGGCGCTCGCATTCGAGAAGCTCGAGGCGCTGCGCCTCGTGTTGCTGCGCGAATTCGCGCCACGGCCCGATCCCGATTGGCAGCGCGAACAGACGCTGCTGGCCGATGCCAGCCTGTCGCAGCGCTGGCTCGCGGCCGTCGAACCCTGCCTGCGCGCCACGCCGCCCGCGGGCGTCGATGCGGTCGCCGAGCAACTGGCGCGGCCCGGTGCCGTGGTGTTCGAGGGCGCGCAGGGCGTGCTGCTCGACGAATGGCGCGGCTTCCATCCGCACACGAGCTGGAGCACGGTCTCGACCGCCGCGGTCGAGGCCGTGCTGTGCGACGCCGGCCTGGGCACGCCGCCCGTGCGGCACCTGGGCGTGCTGCGCAGCTACCTCACGCGCCATGGCGCCGGACCGCTGCCCACGCACGATCCCGCGCTCGCCGCGCGGCTGCCCGAGCCGCACAACGCCGACGCCGGTTGGCAGGGCGCGTTCCGCCGCGGGCATCCCGATGCCGTGCTGCTGCGCTATGCGATCGCCGCGGCCGGCACGCTCGACGGCCTGGTCGCGAGCCATCTCGATGCGATCGGACGCGCGGGCCTGCGCTGGTGCGAGGGCTACCGCGATACCGATGGGGAAACCATCGCGCAGCTCGCGTTGGGCCCCGAGGCGGACCTCGATCATCAACTGCGCCTGACGCGCCTGCTGGAGCGCGCGCAACCGGTCTATGCGGAGGCCGGCATCGCGAGCGAGCGCGACTGGCTCGAACGCGTGGAAGCCGCGAGTGGCCTGCGCGTGCAGTGGGGCTCTCACGGCCCCACGCGCGACACCCTCGAGGCGCTGCGGCCATGAGCACGGCCGACGACACCCGCTTCTGGGACCGCGGCGCGCGCAAATACGCGCGCGGTGCGGTCGCGGACCCGGCCGGTTACGAGCGCACGCTGGACCGCACGCGCGGCCTGCTGCGGCCGGACCATGGCGTGCTCGAACTGGGCTGCGGCACCGGCAGCACCGCGCTGCGGCTCGCCGGTGGCGTGCGGCGCTATCTCGCGACCGACATCTCCACCGAGATGATCGCGATCGCGCAGGAGAAGCTGGCCGCCCAACCCGTTGCGGCCCTCGCGCTGCGCACCGCGACCGTGGACGAACTCGCGACCGGCACCGAACGCTTCGACGCGGTGCTGGGCTTCAACTACCTGCACCTGGTGCGCGACCTGCCAGGCACGCTGCGCGGCATCCATGCGTTGCTGGCAAGCGATGGCCTGTTCGTGTCCAAGACACCCTGCCTCGGCGACATGCCGGTGCCGTTGCGCCTGCTCCTGCTGCCCGCGATCGGCCTGGCCCGCGCGCTCGGCAAGGCGCCGCACGTGTCGGTGTTCGACACGGCGCAACTGAGCCGGCGGATCGAGGCGGCGGGCTTCGAGATCCTCGCCACCGAGCGCCATGGCTCGAAGCGCGGCGATCCGCGCGCCTTCATCGTGGCGCGCAGGCGATAGGGCCGCCAACGCCCATCGGCCGAAACGGCGGCCGCACGAGGCCGGACAAATCCCTATCGCGCCCGCGCGCGCGATGCCTACCATGCGGCACCGGGCCGATGCCCCGCACCGCTGGGAGACACCATGACGATTTCGACGCCGCGGCATCGCGCCCGCGGCTGGCTGTTGGCGCTCGCTTGCGCCGCGCTCGGCACGGGCGTGGCGCCTGTCCACGCGCAGGCGCTGCAGCTCAAGTGGGGCCATGTCTACGAGGCCTCGAGCATCTTCCACCAGCAGGCCGAGCTCGCGGCGCGCAAGATCGCCGAGCAGTCCGAGGGAAAGATCAGGATCGAGGTGGTGCCCGCCTCGAAGCTCGGCCAGGAGAGCGACTACCCGCTGATGCTGGCCAACGACTCGGTGCAGATCGCCTATGTCACGGCCGCCACGCTGGCCGAGGGCTATGCGCCGCTGCGCCTGGGCAGCTATCCCTTCGCCTTCAAGGACCTCGACCACGTGCGCAAGTACCTCGCGAGCCCGCTGCTGGGCCAGCTCATGAAGGGCTACGACGAGCGCAGCGGCAACCACCTCGTGGCCTCGGTCTACTACGGCGCGCGCCAGGTCACCTCGAACCGGCCGCTCGCGCGGCCCGAGGACTTCCGCGACCTGCGGCTGCACGTGCCCGATGCCTCGGCCTACCAGCTGTTCGCCACCGCGCTCGATGCCAGGCCCGTGACCCTGCCCTACGTCGGCCTGTATGACGCGCTGAAGAAGAACGAGGTCGAGGCGCAGGAATATCCGCTGAGCACGGTGAAGGCCAAGAAGCTCTACGAGGTGCAGAAGTACGTGCAGCTCACCGCCCACGTCTACGACACGCTGGGCATCGTGATCGGCAAGGCCGCCTGGGCCAGGCTCTCGGCGCCGCAGCAGGCCATGGTCGAGAAGGTGCTGGTCGACGGCGCCAAATGGACCAACGTGGGCGTGATCGCGGGCGAGCTGGAAGACGAGCAGTTCCTGCGCGGCAAGGGCATGACGGTGTCGCAGGTCAACCGGCAGCCCTTTCTCGAGCGCATCGCGCGGCGCTCCACGCCCGAGCAACTGGGCGCGCGGCCCGGCGACTGGGCGAAGCTGCAGGCGCTCGCCAACTGATCGCTCGCGCCTGTTGGCGAACCGGCCGCGCTGCTGCACACTGGCGAGCGGCATGCGCCCTGACCGCATTGCCGGGAGCACACCGTGGAATTCCTCCTGGACCCGAATGTCTGGATCGCCTTCGCGATGCTGACCGCCCTCGAGATCGTCCTGGGCATCGACAACATCATCTTCATCTCGATCCTGGTCGGCCGGCTGCCGCCCGAGCAGCGCGACAAGGCGCGCCGGCTGGGGCTGGGCTTCGCGATGGTCTCGCGGCTGCTGCTGCTGTTCTCGCTGAGCTGGGTGATGGGCCTCACGGCCGACCTGTTCCACGTCTTCGGCCAGGGCATCAGCGGGCGCGACATCGTGCTGCTGCTGGGCGGCCTGTTCCTGCTCTACAAGGCCTCGCACGAGATCTTCCTCGAGGTCGAGGCCGGCGAGGAACACGGCCCCGATGCCGCGGAGGACGGGGGCGCGCGCAAGGCCGCGTTCTGGGGCGTGATCGGCCAGATCGCCATCATCGACATCGTGTTCTCGCTCGACTCGGTGATCACCGCCGTCGGCATGGTCGACCAGATCGCCGTGATGGTGGCCGCGGTGGTCGCCTCGGTCGGCGTGATGCTGGTGGCCGCCAAGCCGATCGGCGACTTCGTCGACAAGCATCCCTCGGTCAAGGTGCTGGCGCTGGCCTTCCTCGTGATGGTGGGCATGGTGCTCACGGCCGAGGCCTTCGACAAGCACGTGCCCAAGGGCTACATCTACGCGGCGATGGCCTTCTCGCTCGCGGTCGAGGCGCTGAACATCCGCGCGCGCGGCAAGCGCACCGCGGCGCGGGCGCTGAAGGCACGGGCCGAGGCGGGCAAGGCGCCCTGACCGGAACGACTCACTAACGCATCTCTGTGGCATTATCCGGCCGCCACTCCAACGACGACCGACGAGATTCCACATGATCCGCAAGAACCCGCGCGGCGACCTGCCGCAGATCCATCCAAGCGCCTTCGTCGACCCGACCGCGATCCTCTGCGGCCTGGTCGTGGTGGAGGAGAACGTGTTCATCGGCCCCTATGCCGTGATCCGCGCCGACGAGACCGATGCGAACGGCCACATAGCCCCCATCGTCATCGGCGCGCACTCGAACATCCAGGACGGCGTGGTGATCCATTCCAAGTCGGGTGCGCCGGTGACGATCGGCGAGCGCACCTCGATCGCGCACCGCGCCATCGTCCACGGGCCGTGCCGGGTGGGCCAGGGCGTGTTCATCGGCTTCAACAGCGTGCTGTTCAACTGCGCGGTCGGCGACGGCAGCGTGGTGCGCTACAACGCGGTGGTCGACGGCTGCGAGCTGCCGCCGAACTTCTACGTGCGCTCCACCGAGCGCATCGGCCCCGAGACCGCCCTGGACGGACGGCCGACCGTCTCGGTGGATGCGAGCGAGTTCTCGGAGGACGTGGTGCGCACCAACAACGCGCTGGTGCAGGGCTACAAGAACATCCAGAACGAGTTCTAGGCTAGGGCCTGTTCACACTATGCAAGGGGTCGCGAAGCTCGCCAAAGCCCGCCCATCAAGGCGCGCGACGACGC
>NZ_JBMDKG010000077.1:0-25084 GCF_057809595.1 Variovorax sp. FG153 | reverse complement strand
CTCGAGCGAGTCACCCCCGCGACGCGGACCGTCAGACGACCTTGGCGATCGACGCGCAGACGTGGTCGATGTTCTTGCTGTTGAGCGCGGCCACGCACATGCGGCCGGTGTCGGTGCCGTAGACGCCGAACTCGTTGCGCAGGCGCACCATCTGGTCCTTGGTCAGGCCCGAGTAGCTGAACATGCCGATCTGGGTGGTGATGAAGCTCATGTCTTCCTTCACGCCGGCGGCCTTGAGGCCGTCGACCAGCTTCTGGCGCATGGCCTTGATGCGCACGCGCATCTCGCCCAGTTCCTTCTCCCACAGGGCGCGCAGCTCGGGGTTGCCGAGCACCGCGGCCACCACGGCGCCGCCGTGCGTGGGCGGGTTGCTGTAGTTGGTGCGGATGGCGATCTTCAGCTGCGACAGCACGCGCGCGGCTTCTTCCTTGTTCTCGCACAGCACCGAGAGGGCGCCCACGCGCTCGCCGTAGAGGCTGAAGCTCTTGGAGAACGAGGTCGAGACGAAGAAGGTCAGGCCGGCCGCGACGAACTTGGCGACGGCCGCGCCGTCTTCCTGCAGGCCGTAGCCGAAGCCCTGGTAGGCCATGTCGAGGAAGGGCACCAGGCCCTTGGCCTTGACGGCGGCGACGACCTGGTCCCACTGCGCGGGCGTGATGTCGTAGCCGGTGGGGTTGTGGCAGCAGGCGTGCAGCACGACCACGGTGCCGGCCGGGGCGGCATTGAGCGCGGCCAGCATGCCGTCGAAGTCGATGCCGCGCTTGGCGGCGTCGTAGTAGGGGTAGCTTTCGACCTCGAAACCGGCGTTGGTGAACAGCGCGCGGTGGTTTTCCCAGCTCGGGTCGCTGATCAGCACCTTGGCGGCGGGGTTGAGCTTCTTGAGGAAGTCGGCGCCGACCTTGAGGCCGCCGGTGCCGCCGATGGCCTGGATCGTGGCCACGCGGCCCGAGGTCACGGGCTCGCTGTCGGCGCCGAAGACCAGCACCTTCACGGCGTTGTCGTACGCGGCGATGCCGTCGATGGGCAGATAACCGCGCGCCGTGGGCGCTTTCATCATGTTCTGCTCGGCCGCCTGCACGCACTGCAGCAGGGGCAGCTTGCCGTTGTCGTCGTAGTAGACGCCGACGCCGAGATTGACCTTGTTGGGGTTGGTGTCGGCGGCAAATTGCTCGTTGAGGCCGAGGATCGGATCGCGCGGTGCCATCTCGACCGCGGTGAACATAGACATGGAAAGGTCCTTTGGGATGAAAGCTTCGCTGGCAACCGCTCGAGGCTTTAAGCTTTGCGGTTGCCTTGAATTTTACCGGCGCCACGCCACCTGACGGGTACAGCCATGCCAGAGACCAACGAAGCCATAGCAGACTCGAACAACGCCGACCCCGTGGGGCCCGCTCCCAAGGGCGAATTCATCAGCTTCCCGGGCTCGCCTTTCGAGCTCTATCAGCCCTATCCGCCGGCGGGCGACCAGCCGAACGCCATCGAGAAGCTGGTCGAGGGCGTGGGCGACGGCGAGGTGTTCCAGACCCTGCTGGGCGTGACCGGCTCGGGCAAGACCTTCACCATGGCCAACGTCATCGCCCGCACCGGGCGCCCGGCCATCGTGTTCGCGCCCAACAAGACCCTGGCGGCACAGCTCTACAGCGAATTCCGCGAGTTCTTCCCGAAGAACGCCGTCGAGTACTTCGTCAGCTACTACGACTACTACCAGCCCGAGGCCTACGTGCCGCAGCGCGACCTGTTCATCGAGAAGGACTCCTCGATCAACGAGCACATCGAGCAGATGCGGCTGTCGGCCACCAAGAGCGTGCTGGAGCGGCGCGACACCGTGATCGTGGCCACCGTGAGCGCGATCTACGGCATCGGCACGCCCGAGGACTACATGGAGATGCGGCTGATCGCGCGCGTGGGCGACAAGGTCGGCCAGCGCGACCTGATCGCCCAGCTGATCCGCATGCAGTACACGCGCAACGAGCAGGACTTCGCGCGCGGCACCTTCCGCGTGCGCGGCGACACCATCGACGTGTTTCCGGCCGAGCACAGCGAACTCGCGATCCGCTTCGAGCTGTTCGACGACGAGATCGAGTCGCTGCAGCTGTTCGACCCGCTGACCGGGCGCATCCGCCAGAAGGTGCCGCGCTTCACGGTCTACCCCTCGAGCCACTACGTGACGCCGCGCGACAAGGTGCTGGCGGCGGTGGAAACCATCAAGATCGAGCTCGACGGGCGGTTGAAGGAACTGGTGGCCGCGGGCAAGCTGGTGGAGGCCCAGCGCCTCGAGCAGCGCACCCGCTTCGACCTCGAGATGCTGGCCGAGATCGGTCACTGCAAGGGCATCGAGAACTACACGCGCCACCTCTCGGGCGCGGCGCCCGGCGACCCGCCGCCCACGCTGACCGACTACCTGCCGAAGGACGCGCTGATGTTCCTCGACGAGAGCCACCAGATGATCGGCCAGCTCGGCGGCATGTACAACGGCGACCGGGCGCGCAAGACCACGCTGGTGGAGTACGGCTTCCGGCTGCCGAGCGCGCTCGACAACCGGCCGCTGAAGCTCGAGGAATTCGAGAAGCGCATGCGCCAGTGCATCTTCGTGTCGGCCACGCCGGCCGACTACGAGAAGCAGCACACCGGGCAGGTGGTCGAGCAGCTGGTGCGGCCCACGGGCCTGATCGATCCCGAGGTGGAGGTGCGGCCAGCCACGCACCAGGTCGACGACGTGCTGCAGGAGATCCACGTGCGCGTCGAGAAGAACGAGCGCGTGCTGATCACCACCCTGACCAAGCGCATGGCCGAGCAGCTCACCGACTACCTGGGCGACAACGGCGTGAAGGTGCGCTACCTGCACAGCGACGTCGACACGGTCGAGCGGGTGGAGATCCTGCGCGACCTGCGCCTGGGCACCTTCGACGTGCTGGTGGGCATCAACCTGCTGCGCGAGGGACTGGACATTCCCGAGGTCTCGCTGGTGGCGATCCTCGATGCCGACAAGGAAGGCTTCCTGCGCGCCGAGCGTTCGCTGATCCAGACCATCGGCCGGGCGGCGCGCAACCTGAACGGCAAGGCCATCCTGTACGCCGACCGGATGACCGATTCGATGAAGCGCGCCATCGGCGAGACCGAACGCCGGCGCGCGCGCCAGATCGCCCACAACGAGGCCCACGGCATCACGCCGCGCAGCATCGTGAAGCAGGTGCGCGACCTGATCGACGGCGTCTACAGCGAGAAGACCGGCAAGGAGATGGCCAAGCTGGACCTCGAGCGCGCCAAGGTCGAGGACATGAGCGAGAAGGACATCGCACGCGAGATCAAGCGGCTCGAGAAGCAGATGCTCGAGCACGCGCGCAACCTCGAGTTCGAGAAGGCGGCGCGGGTGCGCGACCAGCTGGCGCTGCTGCGCGAGCAGGCCTTCGGGGCCGCGGGCGGCGACAACATCGCGATAGCGCCGGCCAAGTAGGCCGAAGGTTTTCGGTAGCGGCGCCCCCGATCGCCCGGAATCGGGTTTACCCGAGCAAAGTCCGGGGCCTTCTGATATACTTGAGCGAAACACTCAACAAAAAAGAAACTTCGCGATGAAGGACCGACTCACAACCACTGGCTCACCAGTGTCAAGAGTCGGGCAGGGCGGAGACGAGATCACCGTGGCTCCCGGGCAACGGTGTCATTTCAACGGTAAGCGCTAAAAAGGAGCTTGCGATGCGTCTCACTACCAAAGGCCGTTTTGCGGTCACAGCCATGATCGATCTGGCTCTGCGTCAGAACACCGGTCCGGTCACGCTGGCCGCGATCAGCCAGCGGCAGCAGATTTCGCTGTCGTACCTCGAGCAACTCTTCGGCAAGCTGCGCCGTCACGAACTCGTCGAATCCACCCGGGGTCCGGGCGGTGGCTACAGCCTGGGCCGCAAGGCCGCCGACATCACCGTGGCCGACATCATCGTGTCGGTCGACGAGCCGATCGACGCCACCCAGTGCGGCGGCAAGGAAAACTGCCTCGGCGAACAAGGCCGCTGCATGACCCACGAACTCTGGGCCTCGCTGAACCAGCGCATGGTCGAGTTCCTCGATTCGGTCACCCTGCAGAAGCTGGTCGACGACCAGATCGCCAAGGGCGTGCAGATCGAGAACAAGCCGGTCGTCAAGCGCGCCATCTCCGCGCAGCCGGTGGTCAAGCCGATCCGCGTCAACGCGCCGAATTCGGTGTTTGCCCTGGGCAACGTCTTCGCCAAGTCCTGAGGACCCGCGACGCAGACGCTTCGAGACGAGTCAGACGCGGCGCCCGGCGGGCGCCGCCAGCGAACGAACAGCGACCAAGAACAACCCCCACGCCAGCACGAGCCAGCCATGGACGTAACTCCTCATTTCCCGATCTATCTCGATTACGGCGCGACCACGCCGGTCGACCCGCGCGTGGTCGACGCCATGATTCCCTGGTTGCGCGAGCACTTCGGCAACCCGGCGTCGCGCAGCCACGCCTGGGGCTGGGAAGCGGAAGAGGCGGTCGAGAAGGCGCGCGGCTACGTGGCCGAGCTGATCGGCGCCGACCCGCGCGAGATCGTCTGGACCTCGGGCGCCACCGAGTCGAACAACCTCGCGCTCAAGGGCGCGGCACAGTTCTACAAGGGCAAGGGCAAGCACCTGATCACGGTGAAGACCGAGCACAAGGCCGTGCTCGACACCATGCGCGAACTCGAGCGCCAGGGTTTCGAGGTCACCTACCTCGACGTGCAGGAAGACGGTCTGCTCGACCTCGAGAAGTTCAAGGCCGCGATCCGCCCCGACACCATCCTCGCGAGCGTGATGTTCGTGAACAACGAGATCGGCGTGGTGCAGGACGTGGTGGCGCTGGGCAACATCTGCCGCGAGAAGGGCGTGATCTTCCACGTCGACGCCGCGCAGGCCACCGGCAAGGTCGAGATCGACATCGCGAAGCTGCCGATCGACCTGATGAGCCTGGCGTCGCACAAGACCTACGGTCCCAAGGGCATCGGCGCGCTGTACGTGCGCCGCAAGCCGCGCGTGCGGCTCGAGGCCCAGATGCACGGTGGCGGCCACGAGCGCGGCATGCGTTCGGGCACGCTGCCCACGCACCAGATCGTGGGCATGGGCGAGGCCTTCCGCATCGCCAAGGCCGAGATGAAGGAAGACATCGCCAAGGCCGCGCGGCTGCAGAAGCGCCTGCTCGACGGCCTGAAGGACGTGGAACAGGTCTTCATCAACGGCGACCTCGAGCACCGCGTGCCGCACAACCTGAACATGAGCTTCAACTACGTCGAGGGCGAGTCGCTGATCATGGGCATCAAGGGCCTGGCGGTGTCGTCGGGTTCGGCCTGCACCTCGGCCAGCCTCGAGCCCAGCTACGTGTTGCGCGCCCTGGGCCGCAGCGACGAACTGGCCCACAGCAGCCTGCGCATGACCATCGGCCGTTTCACGACCGAGGAAGAGATCGACTACGCCATCTCGACCATCAAGCACAACGTGGCCAAGCTGCGCGAATTGAGCCCCCTGTGGGAAATGTTCCAGGACGGCGTCGACATCAGCACGATCCAGTGGTCGGCGCACTGAGCCCGAAGCTCCACGATTGAACAAAGTTTGAGAGGTACACCATGGCATATTCTTCCAAGGTCATCGACCACTACGAAAACCCGCGCAACGTCGGCTCCTTCGAAAAGGGCGACGACTCGGTCGGCACCGGCATGGTCGGCGCGCCGGCCTGCGGCGACGTGATGAAGCTGCAGATCAAGGTCAACCCCGAAACCGGCGTGATCGAAGACGCGCGCTTCAAGACCTATGGTTGCGGCTCGGCGATCGCTTCGTCGTCGCTCGTGACCGAATGGGTCAAGGGCAAGACGCTCGACGAAGCCGCCGCGCTCAAGAACGCGCAGATCGCCGAGGAACTGGCGCTGCCGCCGGTGAAGATCCACTGCTCGATCCTCGCCGAGGACGCGATCAAGGCGGCCGTGAGCGACTACAAGGCCAAGCACGGCGCGAAGAGCGCCGAAGCCGCGGCAGCGCACTGAGATGGCCGTCACGCTGACAGAAGCCGCCGCGCGCCATGTGAATCGCTACCTCGGCAAGCGAGGCAAGGGCGTGGGCGTGCGGCTGGGCGTGAAGACCACCGGTTGCTCGGGCCTGGCCTACAAGCTCGAGTACGTGGACGAACTGACGCCCGAGGACGTGGTGTTCGAGGACCACGGCGTGAAGGTGCTGGTGGATCCGAAGAGCCTGGCCTACATCGACGGCACGCAGCTGGACTTCGTGCGCGAGGGCCTCAACGAAGGCTTCAAGTTCAACAACCCGAACGAGCGCGACCGCTGCGGTTGCGGGGAAAGCTTCCGCATCTGATGCGCAGTCGCTGACCGCGACAACAGCCGCCACCATGTCATGTGCTGGCGGTTTTTTCTTGCCATGAACCTGAACGACACCGACTTCGAGCTGTTCGCCGTCCCCGCGACTTTCGCGCAGGACCGCGCGGCGCTGGACGCGCGCTGGAAGGAACTGCAGCGCGAAGCCCATCCCGATCGCTTTGCGGCGCAGGGCGCGGCCGCGCAGCGCGTGGCCATGCAATGGTCGGTGCGCATCAACGAGGCCTACCAGCGGCTCAAGGACCCGGTGCGGCGCGCGAGCTACCTCTGCGAGCTGCACGGTGCCCCGGTCAATGCCGAGAACAACACGGCGATGCCGCCCGACTTCCTGATGCAGCAGATGGAATGGCGCGAGGCGCTCGACGAGGTCGAGGACATCGCCGCGCTCGAGCGCCTGCAGGCCGAGGTCGACGCGGGCCGCGCCCGCGCGCTCTCGTCGCTCGACTGGCTGATCGACGAGAAGGGCGACTACCCCGCCGCCGCGCAGCAGGTGAGAGCCCTCATGTTCATTGAGCGCTTCGGCCACGACGTCGAAGCCAAATCGGATCAGTTGGGACAATAAAGCCCTATGGCTCTTCTTCAGATTTCCGAACCCGGCCAGGCCCCCGATCCGCACCAGCGCCGCATCGCCGTCGGCATCGACCTCGGCACCACGCATTCGCTGGTGGCCTCGGTGCGCAACGGCGTGGCCGAATGCCTGCCCGACGACCAGGGCCGCGTGCTGCTGCCCTCGGTGGTGCGCTACCTCGACAAGGAGCGCCGCCAGATCGGTTTCGACGCGGTCGCCGCGCGCGCGCAGGACCCCTCGAACACCATCACCTCGGTCAAGCGGCTCATGGGCCGCGGGCTGGCCGACGTGACCCACCGCGAAGCGATGTCCTATGCCATCGGCGGTGGCGACGGCGGCATGGTGCAGGTGCACACCGCGGCGGGCGACAAGTCGCCGGTCGAGATCAGCGCCGAGATCCTCGCGACGCTGCGCTACCGCGCCGAGGACACCTTCGACGACGAACTCTACGGCGCGGTCATCACCGTGCCCGCCTATTTCGACGAGGGCCAGCGCCAGGCCACGAAGGACGCGGCGCAGCTGGCCGGCCTCAACGTGCTGCGGCTGATCAGCGAGCCCACCGCGGCCGCCATCGCCTACGGCCTCGACAATGCGAGCGAGGGCGTCTATGCGGTCTACGACCTCGGCGGCGGCACCTTCGACATTTCCATCCTGCGGCTCACGCAGGGCGTGTTCGAGGTCATCGCGACCGGCGGTGACTCGGCGCTCGGCGGCGACGACTACGACCATGCGCTGGCCGATTTCGTGCTGGCGCAAAGCGGTGTCCAGACCGCGAGCGAGACCGACAAGGCCGCCGTGCTCGTGGCGGCGCGTGCCGCCAAGGAAGCGTTGACCGATGCCGACACCGTGACCTTCGCCGCCGACGTGGGCGGCCAGCCGCTTCGCTTCGCGCTCCAGCGCGCGCAGTTCGACGCGGCCACCAAGGCGCTTACCGACCGCACCCTGGCCGCCGTGCGCAAGGCGCTGCGCGATGCCAGGCTCAAGGCCGACGACCTGCAGGGCATCGTGCTGGTGGGCGGGTCGACGCGCATGCCGCAGGTTCGCGAGGCGGTTGCCCAATTCTTCGGCCGCGAGCCGCTGGTCAATCTCAATCCCGACGAGGTCGTCGCGCTCGGCGCCGCGATCCAGGCGAACCAGCTGGCCGGCAACAACGGCGCGGGCGAACTGCTGCTGCTCGACGTGATTCCGCTGTCGCTGGGCCTCGAGACCATGGGCGGGCTGGTCGAGCGCATCGTGCCGCGCAACCAGACCATCCCGACCGCGATGGCGCAGGACTTCACCACCTACCAGGACGGCCAGACCGCGCTGGCGCTGCACGTGGTGCAGGGCGAGCGCGACCTGGTGGCCGATTGCCGCAGCCTCGCGCGCTTCACCTTGCGCGGCATCCCGCCGATGGCCGCGGGCGCCGCGCGCATCCGCGTGACCTTCACGGTCGATGCCGACGGCCTGCTGAGCGTGAGCGCCAAGGAACAGGCCAGCGGCGTGGAAGCCAGCGTCACCGTCAAGCCTTCCTATGGGCTGTCGGACGACCAGATCGCGACCATGCTGCAGGAGAGTTTCTCGACGGCACAGCAGGACATGCAGGCGCGCGCGCTGGTCGAGGCCCGCGTCGATGCCGAGCGCATGCTGCTCGCGACGAAGAGCGCGCTCGATGCCGACGGCGACCTGCTCGGCGCACAGGAGCGCACGGCCATCGATGCATCGATGAGCGCGCTGCGCCTGAGTGCCCAGGGCAACGACGCGGCCGCGATAGAGGCCGCCACCAAGGCGCTGGCCGAGATCACCGAGCCCTTCGCCGCGCAGCGCATGAATGCCGGCATCGCCCGCGCGCTCTCGGGGCGCAAGGTCGAATCCCTCTAAGACAAGAACACCGCAAAGAACGACAACGCAGGCGCTGCATGCCCACGATCAAGATCTATCCGCATCCCGAATACTGCCCGCAAGGCGCCGAGATCACCGCGCCCGCGGGCACCTCGATCTGCGAGGCCCTGCTCGACAACGACATCAACATCGAGCACGCCTGCGAGATGAGTTGCGCCTGCACCACCTGCCACGTGATCGTGCGCGCGGGCGGCGGCTCGCTCAACGAGGCGGAGGAGGGTGAGGAAGACCTGCTCGACCGCGCCTGGGGCCTGGAGCCGCAATCGCGCCTGAGTTGCCAGGCGATCCTGGCGCAGGAGAATGTGACGATCGAGATTCCGAAGTACTCGATCAACCACGCGAAGGAAAACCACTGATGAGTCGTCTGATCGTTCTCGATACGGAAACCACCGGGCTGTCGGCCGAGAACGGCGACCGCGTCATCGAGTTGGGCTGCGTGGAGCTGTTCAACCGCAAGCTCACCGGCAACGACCTGCACATCTACTTCAACCCCGAGCGCGAGAGCCACGAGGATGCGCTCAAGGTGCACGGCCTGACGACCGACTTCCTGCGCGACAAGCCGAAGTTCGCCACGCTGGCCAACGACATCGTCGAGTACCTGCGCGGCGCCGAGCTGATCATCCACAACGCGGCCTTCGACGTGGGCTTCCTCAACAAGGAGTTCGAGCGTGTCGGCCTGCCGCCGCTCAAGACCTTCGTGAGCGAGGTGACCGACACGCTGGCCATGGCCAAGCAGGTGTATCCGGGCAAGCGCAACTCGCTCGACGCGCTGTGCGACCGCTTCGGCGTCGACCGTTCGAACCGGACCTTCCACGGCGCCAAGCTCGACGCCCAGCTGCTGGCCGACGTCTACATCAACCTCACGCGCGGCCAGGACGCGCTGCTGATCGACGTGGCCACCACCGAGCCCGAAGTGGGCACCACGGTGATCGCCATCGACCTCAGCCGAATCGAGCTGCCGGTGCTGGTGGCGACCGAGCATGAACTCGCCGAGCACGACGCCGTGTTGTCCCAACTCGACAAATCGAGCAACGGTCGCACACTCTTTCGCCAAAACGCTTGAAAAGCTGTGGCATAATCTAAGGCTTCGCAGAACGCGATTCATCCAGGCGCTGAAGCCCATCGAAGAGATCGGGCAGAGGCGTCAGGGGCGGTTAGCTCAGGGGTAGAGCACAGCATTCACACTGCTGGGGTCGGAGGTTCGAAACCTCCACCGCCCACCAATTTCCAGGTTCCATTTCTCTTTTCCGTCGGCGCATCGGCCCCGACGGCATTGCCGTTGGCCTGTCGGTGCGCACCGACGCCAAGTGCCGTCGCGTGCTGCTGGTTTCGCAAGCCTTCGCGCCTAGAACCGATGGCACGACCGCAACCCAGGAGAACAGATCATGGCGACCGCACCCGATCTTCCGACGCCGATCACGCCCACGCCGGGCCTGCCCGTGGAGCCCGACGAGGGGCCGAACAAGGCGCCCGACGAGCCCACCGATCCCGAGCCGCCGCCGACCGCGACCTGATCTTCCCACGCGCGGCGGCCGCGCTAAGCTCGCCGCATGGACGATCTCGATTGCGCCGTCATCGGCGGTGGTGTGGTGGGTTTGGCCGTGGCGCGCGCACTCGCGCTCGCGGGCCGTGAAGTGATGGTGCTCGAGGCCGAAGGCGCCATCGGCACCGGCACGAGTTCGCGCAACAGCGAAGTCATTCATGCGGGGATCTACTACCCGCAAGGCTCGCTGAAGGCGACGCTCTGCGTCGAGGGCAAGCAACTGCTGTATGCCTACGCCGAAGCGCGCGGCGTGCCGCACCGGCGCTGCGGCAAGCTGATCGTCGCGACCTCGGCCGAACAGGTGGCGGAGCTCGAGGCGATCCGTCTCAAGGCCGCGGCCAATGGTGTCGACGACCTCGAACAGATTTCGGCGGCGCAGGCCATCGCGCTGGAACCGCAACTGCGCTGCATGGCCGCGCTGGTCTCGCCGAGCACGGGCATCGTCGACAGCCATGCGCTGATGCTGAGCCTGCTCGGCGATCTCGAGAATGCGGGCGGCATGCTGGCGTTGAAGTCGGCCGTGACGCGGGCTGACCTGGAGGAGGGCGGCATCGTCTTGACGGCGCAAGACGGCACGCGGTTGCGCTGCCGCAGCGTGGTCAACGCGGCCGGCCTGGGGGCACCCGATCTGGCGCGCCACTTCGGAGGACTCGCCACCGAGACCGTTCCCACCGCTCATTTCGCGAAGGGCAACTACTTCACCCTTTCGGGCCGCGCGCCCTTCGGCCGGCTGGTCTATCCGGTGCCCGAGCCCGGCGGCCTCGGCGTGCACCTGACGATCGACCTCGGCGGGCAGGCCAAGTTCGGACCCGATGTGCAATGGGTGAGCTCGCCCGACGACCTGGTGGTGGACCCGGCGCGCGGCGACGCCTTCTATGCCGAGGTGCGCAAGTACTGGCCCGCGCTGCCCGATGGCGCGCTGATCCCGGGCTACGCGGGCATGCGACCGAAGATCTCGGGACCCGGCGATCCCGCGGCCGACTTCCGCATCGACGGACCGCGCGCGCATGGCGTGCGAGGCCTCGTCAACCTGTTCGGCATCGAGTCGCCGGGGCTCACGAGCAGCCTCGCGATCGGCCGACACGTGGCGGACCTGCTCGCGGCCGAGGACTGAATTCCGCGCCGATCGCGAACGATCTCTTGCAGAACTCTTTGTGGATGCAGTCCTGTGCGGGCGATGTAGCCTGTAACATGACAGCACGCCATTTGTAGGCGTGAAGCCGCCGGCGCGGTGCCGGTGTCATCACGGAGGAAGGTTTCCAATGAGTGCATCCAAGAATCTCGAGGCGGCAGCCGAGGACATCGCGAGCGACGTGCGTGGCGTGCTCGCCAGCAAGGACCTGGATTCGGTTCCCCACATCAAGGCGCTGCGCCAGCGCATCGACACCAAGCTCGCGATCGCCCGCGAACTCGCCGCCGAGAAGAGCCGCCTCGCCGCCAAGAAGGCCCGCGAAGCCGCCTCGGCCACCAATGCCTATGCCCACGACGAACCCTGGCAGATCGCCGCTGGCGCGCTGGCCGTCGGTGTGCTGGTGGGCCTGCTGCTTGGTCGCCGCTGATCGAACCATGACAGCGGAGGGCCGCCGATGAGGTTGCTCTCTCTTCTCGGACTGGACCGGCGCCTGCGCCGGCTGCGCATTGCCGCGGCCGAGGGCGCGATGGCCGCCGAGGACCGGGTGCAGCTGCTGCGCATGGCCTGGGAGGAGGAGAAGCAGCGGCTCAAGCTGGTGCTGGTCCTCGCGATCGTGCTGCTGGGCCTGACGACGATCGCCGTCGCGCTGCTGTCCGTGGCCGTCGTGGTCCATTTCTGGGACACGCCGCAGCGCACCACCGCCGCCTGGTCGGTGGCCGCGCTCTGGATCGTGCTGTGGCTCGCGGCCGCCTGGGGCCTGTGGACCCAGCTGCGCGGTGCCTCGAACAGCTTCACGCCGACCCGCGAGGAACTGGCGCGCGACTGGACCTGGGTACAGGAGCGCTTCGGACTGGGCGACGAGCCCGGCGAAGAGGACGAGCCGGCGCCACGCCGTCCGTCCACGCGCGAGGAACTGATCGAGCGCATCGAGCGCCAGCGCCTGCGCATCGCGACCTTGCAGGGTGGCGGTACCGCCGCCGCGCAGGGCGAGGAGCGGTCGGCTCCCCCGCCGCCCGACGAAACCCCGACCGCCACGGCGCTGCGCATCGCGCGCGAGCATCCGGTGGCCACGGGTGTCGCCGTGGCTGCGGCGCTGGTGGTGGTGCGCCCGAAGCGCCTGCTGCGCTGGGCGACCTTCGTTGCGCCGATCCTCTGGCGCATGCGCTGACGAAACGGCCGGCGGGTCGCACCCACCCGCCTTCCGATTGAAAACTCAGGCGCTGCCGCGGTCCCGCTGCAGCGCCTGTGCCGTTTCATGGACCAGCGCCGGGCCGCGGTAGATCAGGCCGGTGTAGATCTGCACTACGTCCGCGCCCGCCGCGATCTTGGCCCTGGCATCGGCCGCGCCGAGGATGCCGCCCACGCCGACGATCGGGAAGTCCTTGCCCAGTGCGGCGCGCAACTGGGCGATCACGCGGTTGCTCGATTCGCGCACCGGCGCACCCGACAGGCCGCCGGCTTCCTTCGCATGCGGCAGCCCCTCGACCGCGTCGCGCGCCAGCGTGGTGTTGGTGGCGATCACGCCATCCATGCCGTGGCGGCGCAGCGTGGCGGCGATCACCGCCACCTGCGCCTCGTCGAGGTCGGGCGCGATCTTCACGAACAGCGGCACGCGGCGCGGTGCGCCGCCGATGGGCTGGCGCGCCAGCGTCTCGCGCCGCTCGGCCACGGCGCCGAGCAGCGCGTCGAGCGCCTCGTCGCTCTGCAGGCTGCGCAGGTTGGCGGTGTTGGGGCTCGAGATGTTGATCGTCACGTAGTCGGCATGCGGGTACACGCCGTCGAGGCAGGCGATGTAGTCGTCCATCGCGCGCTCGATCGGCGTGGCGGCGTTCTTGCCGATGTTCAGGCCCAGCAGCATCGGCGCCTTCGCGCGAGCCGCGTTGCGGCGAAAGCGTGCCTTCTGCACGTTGGCCAGGAAGGCGTCGAGTCCGTCGTTGTTGAAGCCGAGCCGGTTGATCAGCGCCTGGCGTTCGGGCAGGCGGAAGATGCGCGGGCGCGGATTGCCGGGCTGGCCCTTGGGCGTGACGGTGCCGACCTCGACGAAGCCGAAGCCCATGGTGGCGAAGGCGTCGATGCAGCGTGCGTTCTTGTCGAGGCCGGCGGCGAGGCCGACGCGGTTCGGGAACCGCAGGCCGGCCAGGGTGACGGGATCGTCGACGCGCGGCGCCGAGTAGGCGCAGGCCAGCGGCGTGTTCTGCGTGCGCGCGAGCCCGTCGAGCGTCAGTTCATGGGCGTGCTCCGGGTCGAAACCGAACAGGAAGGGGCGGGCCAGGCCGTAGAGCGAGGAGGGCAGCAGGGACATCGTCGGATAATTCGGGGCTTCAATGAGCCCAGGATTCTCCGCGATGACCGCACCCCTTCCTTCTTCTTCCGCCGCAGCCGCCCCCATCTCCCAGGACGAACTCAAGGCCCAGGTGGGCCGCGCCGCCCTGGCCTACGTGGTGAAGGGCGAGATCGTGGGTGTGGGCACCGGCTCGACGGTCAACAAGTTCATCGACGCGCTGGCCACGATCAAGGACCAGATCCGTGGCGCCGTCTCGAGCTCGATCGCCTCCACCGAGCGCCTGCGGGCGCTGGGCATCCCGGTGTTCGACAGCAACGAGGTCGAGGAGCTGGGCGTCTACATCGACGGCGCCGACGAGATCGACCCGCGGGGTTTCATGGTGAAGGGCGGCGGTGCCGCGCTCACGCGCGAGAAGATCATCGCGGCCCAGTCGCGCCGCTTCGTCTGCATCGCCGATGCCTCGAAGCTGGTCGACACGCTCGGTGCCTTTCCGCTGCCGGTCGAGGTGATCCCGATGGCGGCGCGCCGCGTGATGCGGCAGTTCGCGGCGCTGGGCGGCCAGGCCCAGGTGCGAGAGAAGGACGGCCTGCCGCTGGTGACCGACAACGGCCAGCACATCGTCGACGTGACGGGCCTGAAGATCGCCGATCCGCTGGCCTTCGAATCCGAGGTGAGCCAGTGGCCCGGCGTGGTCACCGTCGGCGTGTTCGCGCACCAGAAGGCGCATGTGTGCCTGCTCGGCACGCCCGAGGGCGTGCGCACGCTGGACTTCGCCTGATCAGAACTTGATGCCGGCGGGGTTCTCCGGTGTCGGCCCGCTCGGCGGTGCCGCGGGCAGCGGCTGCTCCTCGGGCGCCGCGCGCGGGGCGGCGGGTGCGGGCGCCGGCGCGCGCGTGAGCTGGGCGACCATCGGCTGCGCCGGCGGATTGCGATAGCCGCTGGGCAGGCCGTTGCTCCTGGGATAGCCGGCCGCGTCGAGGTATTGCGCCCACTGCGTGTCGGAAAAGCCGGGCAGTTGCTGCGTGCCGATGGTCAGCAGCGGCAGCGAGGTCTGGCCGCTGAGCTTCTGCAGCGCTTCCACCTCCTGGTTGCTGTTCACCGTGCGTTCCTGGAACGGGATGCCGCGCGTCGTGAGCAGCGTGCGCGCCATCGCGCAGGGCGCGCATTCGTCGCCGCTGTAGAGCGTCACCGGATAGCGCTGCGCGATCTGGCGCAGCTCGTAGGGCAGGCCCGCGTTGGCGCCCGTGGCGGGCGCCGGCTGCGCATTGGCGGCGGGTTCGGTGCTGGCGGTGGGCGCGCGGTCCGAGAAGGTGACCCGGCCGTTCTTGTCGACCTGCCGGTAGACCGGTTGCGCCACCGCGCCCGCGGCGGCGAGCAGGAGGACGAAACCGGTCAGGCGACTTGGTGAGAATTTGTAAATCGAGCGCATGGCCCGAGTATCTCAAGCTTCAGCGCCGCATCAAGCCGGCTGCGGCTCGGCCATGCCCTGGTGTCGCAGCAGCGCATCAAGCTGGGGTTCGCGGCCGCGGAAGGCCTTGAACGACTCCATCGCGCTGCGGCTGCCGCCGGCCTCGAGGATGGCCTGGCGGTACTTGCGGCCGGTCTCGATGCTCGGTTCGCCGTTGGCGCCCACGGTTTCCTCGAAGGCCGCGTAGGCATCGGCGCTCAGCACCTCGGCCCACTTGTAGCTGTAGTAGCCGGCCGCATAGCCGCCCGAGAAGATGTGGCTGAAGGTGTTCGGCGTGCGGCTGAAGGGCGGCGAGGGCATCACGGCCACCTCGGCGCGCACCTGGGCCAGCAGCGCGAGCACGTCGCCGGGCTTCGCGGCCGCGGCGTGGTACTCGGTGTGCAGCAGCATGTCGAACAGCGAGAACTCGATCTGGCGCAGCGTCTGCAGGCCGCTCTGGAAGTTCTTGGCCGCGGTCATCTTGTCGAACAGCGCGCGCGGCAGCGGCGCGCCGGTGTCGACGTGGGCCGTCATGTGGCTCAGCACATCCCATTCCCAGCAGAAGTTCTCCATGAACTGGCTCGGCAGCTCGACCGCGTCCCATTCGACGCCGCTGATGCCCGAGACGTCGCGCTCGTTCACCTGCGTGAGCATGTGGTGCAGTCCGTGGCCGAACTCGTGGAACAGGGTGGTCACGTCGTCGTGCGTGAGCAGCGGCGGCTTGCCGCCCACGCCCTCGGCGAAATTGCAGACCAGTTGCGCGACCGGGGTCTGCAGCCGGCCGTCGTCGGGCCGCAGCCAGCGCGCGCGCACGTCGTCCATCCAGGCGCCGCCGCGCTTGGCGGCGCGCGCGGAGGGGTCGAGGTAGAACTGGCCGACCTTCTGGCCGGCACGCTCGATGCGATAGAACTCGACGCTCGGATGCCAGGTCGGCGCGCTGTCGCGGCGGATCGAGACCTCGAACAGCGTCTCGACGATCTTGAACAGGCCCGCCATCACCTTGGGCGCCGGGAAGTACTGCTTGACCTCCTGTTCGCTGAAGGCGTAGCGCGCTTCCTTGAGCTTCTCGCCGACGTAGCTCCAGTCCCAGGGCTGCGGATCGGCCAGGCCCAGTTGCGTGGACGCGAAGGCGCGCAGGTCGGCGAGGTCGCGCTCGCCGTAGGGGCGGGCCTTGGCCGCGAGGTCGCGCAGGAACTTCACCACCTGCTCGGGCGACTCGGCCATCTTCGGCACCACCGAGAGCTCGCCGAAGTTGCGGTAGCCCAGCAGCTTCGCCTCTTCCTCGCGCAGCGCGAGGATCTCGCCGATCAGCGCCGTGTTGTCGAAGGCCGGGTCGCCGAGTTCGCTGGCACGCGTGACGTAGGCACGGTAGAGTGTCTCGCGCAGCGCGCTGCTCCTGGCGAACTGCATCACTGGCAGGTAGCAGGGCATCTTGAGCGTGAGCTTGTAGCCGTCCTTGGCCTCGGCTTCGGCCGCGGCGCGCGCGGCATTGACCACGTCTTCCGGCACGCCCTCGAGTTCGCCGAACTGTGCGTAGTAGGCGAAGGCATCGGTCGCGTCGAGCGCGTTCTCGCTGAACTTCTGGCTCAGCTCGGCCTGGCGTTCCTGGATCTCGGCGAAGCGCTGCTTGGCCTCGCCCTGCAGTTCGGCGCCGCCGAGCACGAAGTTGCGCACCGCGTTGCGATGCGCCTGGCGCTGCTCGGCATCGAGCGTGGCGACGTCGATCGCCTTGTACTTCGCGTACAGGCGCTCGTCGGAGCCGAGGCGGGTCCAGAACGCGGTGACGCGCGGCATCGCCTCGTTGTAGGCGGCGCGCAGCTCGGGCGTGTCGGCCACGGCGTTGAGATGGCCGACCGCGCTCCAGGCACGGCTGAAGCGTTCCGAGGCCACGTCGAGCACCTTGGAGATCGCGCTCCAGCTGGCGGGGAAGTCGGGGGCCGTCACCGTCTGCAGCGCGGTCTCGGCATCGGCGAGCAGCACGTCGACCGCGGGGGCGACGTGTTCGGGCCGGATACGGTCGAACAGCGGGAGGTCGGTGAAGTCGAGGAGGGGGTTGTTCGAGGTGGCCATGGTGTTCACTTGGCGGCGCGTTCGGCCGCTTCAAGGGTGTTGGCGAGCAGCATGGCGCGCGTCATCGGGCCGACGCCGCCGGGCACCGGGGTGATCCAGCCGGCGACTTCCTTCACGCCGTCGAAGTCGACGTCGCCCGCGAGCTTGCCGTCGGCCTTGCGGTTCATGCCGACGTCGATGACCACCGCGCCGGGCTTGACCATGTCGGCCGTGAGGAGGTTCAGCTTGCCCACGGCCGCAACGATCACGTCGGCCTGGCGCGTGATGGCGCCCAGGTCCTGCGTGGCGCTGTGGCAGATGGTCACGGTGGCGCTCTTGGCCAGCAGCATCATGGCCATCGGCTTGCCGACGATGTTGCTGCGGCCGATCACCACCGCATGCTTGCCGCGCAGGTCGTAGCCGATGGATTCGAGCATCTTCATGCAGCCGAAGGGCGTGCAGGGCCAGAAGCCCGGCGCGCCGGTCATCAGTGCGCCGGCGCTGGCGACGTGGAAGCCGTCGACGTCCTTCGCGGGCGAGATGGTCTCGATGACCTTCTGGCTGTCCATGTGCTTGGGCAGCGGCAGCTGCACCAGGATGCCGTGAACCGCCGGGTCGTCGTTGAGCACGCGGATGCGCGCGAGCAGGTCGGCCTCGCTCAGGTCGGCCGGGTAGGTCTCGAGCGTGGCCGAGAGACCGGTCTGCGTGCTGTCGTTGACCTTGTGCTTGGTATAGACCTGGCTGGCCGGGTCCTCGCCCACGAGGATGATGGAAAGGGCCGGGTTCACGCCGCGGGCCTTGAGCGCCGCGGTGCGGCCGGCGACTTCGGCGCGGATGGTTTTGGCGAGGGCGTTGCCGTCGATCAGTTGGGCGGTCATCGGTTTCGATTTTCCAAGTAAAAACGCCCGCTTGCGCAGGCGTGGGGGTCATGCATCGCTATCGAACAGATAGCCGGCGTCTAGGCCTTGGCAGCGGGCGCCGCCTGCCCGAGCGCGATCTTCAGCAGATCGGCCACGGTGTTGGCGTTGAGCTTCTCCATGATGTTGGCGCGATGCGCCTCGACGGTCTTGATGCTGATGCCGAGGTCGTCGGCGATCTGCTTGTTGAGGCGGCCGGCGACGATGCGCTCGAGCACCTGCGCCTCGCGGCCCGTGAGCTTGGACAGCAGCGCGTCGCGGCTGGCCGACTGCTGGTGCTGCGTGAAGGCGCCGCGCGCGTGTTCGAGCATGCGCTCGACCAGCGCGACGAGTTCCTCGTCGTTGAAGGGCTTCTGGATGAAATCCATCGCGCCCTTCTTCATGCTGTCGACGGCCATCGGCACGTCGCCGTGGCCGGTGATCACCACGATCGGCAGCGGCGAGCGGCGCTCGATCAACCGGTCCTGCAACTCCAGGCCCGTCATGCCACCCATGCGGATGTCGACGATCAGGCAGGCCACCTCGCGGGGGTCGTAGCGGGAGAGGAAGGACTCGGCGGAATCGAAGCAGCGGACCCGGTAGTCCTTGCCTTCGAGCAGCCACTGGAGCGAATCGCGTACGGCTTCGTCGTCATC
The DNA here is from genome assembly GCF_057809595.1 of Variovorax sp. FG153. Classification (NCBI taxonomy): domain Bacteria; kingdom Pseudomonadati; phylum Pseudomonadota; class Betaproteobacteria; order Burkholderiales; family Comamonadaceae; genus Variovorax; species Variovorax sp. FG153. The sequence continues at coordinate 6,269 of NZ_JBMDKG010000077.1, read as the reverse complement.
GACGACATACACAGTGCCCTTTTTCGGAATCAAACTCATGCAGGTACCTTTACCTCGTCACTTGCTAGGGAACTGATAGCGTCCAACACCGGAATCCAGAAGGAAAAACGGCATCCGATCACATCCGGGCCATTGTAGATGTTCTCCGCCTGCATCCGGCCGCGGTGCGACTCGACGATGGTGCGGCACAGGTTCAGGCCGATGCCCATGCCCTCGGGCTTGGTCGAGAAGAAGGCCTCGTAGAGCCGGTCCATGACCTCCGGCGCGAGGCCCTTGCCGGTGTCCTGCACCGAGAACTCGATCGCGTTGTGGCCCTCAATCACCTTCGGCAGCACGCGCAGCTCGACGCTGCGCCGCGCCAGCGGGCGCTCGGCGAGGTCGATCGATTCGGCCGCGTTCTTCAGCAGGTTGACCATCACCTGCTCGATCAGGATCGGATCGACGCGCACCATCGGCAGCCGCGCCGCCACGTAGTGATTGAGCCGCACGTTGCGCCGGCGCAGCTCGATGCCGGCCAGCTCGACCGCCTCGCTGACCATGGTCGCCACGTCGGCCGGCGTGCGGTTGGGTTCGCTGCGCTTCACGAAGGAGCGGATGCGCTGGATGATCTGGCCCGCGCGCTGGGCCTGCTTCGAGGTCTTCTCGAGCGCGGCCAGCAGCGCATCGTTGTCGATCGACTGGCTCTTGATGCGCGACATCATCCCGTTGCAGTAGTTGCTGATCGCGGTCAGCGGCTGGTTGAGCTCGTGCGCCACGCTCGAGGCCATCTCGCCCATGGTGATCAGCCGGCTCGCCGATTGCGCGCGGTCGGCCTGCGCGGCCGCCTGTTCCTCGGCATCGCGGCGCGGCGTGATGTCGGTGGCGATCACCAGCTGCGCCAGGCGCCCATCGACCCAGGTCAGATAGCGCGAGCGCACCTCGAGCCACTTGCCGAGCTCGGGCACGAAGATCTCGTTGTTGGCCGCCTGCGCGGCGGTCAGCGTGTCGATCGGCAGGCCGGCGTAGGGGTCGACGTCGTCCAGGCCTTCGTCGTGCGCGTTCGAGGCCGGCACGCCGGCCTGCGCCACCATGCCCAGGTGGCCGACGGTGTCGGAGCCGAACCACAGGCGGTAGAGCTTGTTGGCGAACAGCAGCTCCTCGCTGCCGATCGGCGCCACCGACACCGCGGCGTCGAGCGCCTCGAGCACGGTGGTGAAGCGCTCGTACGAGGCCGACAGCTGCTCGCGGATGCGCGTGGGCTCGGTGATGTCGGTCATCGAGGTCATCCAGCCGGTCTGGTGGCCGCGCGCGTCGATCAGCGGCGACACGTACAGCCGCGCGTCGAACACGCTGCCGTTCTTGCGCTTCACGCGCACCTGGAAGCCGCCCGGCAAGGCGCGGCCGTGCAGCTCCTCCTCGAGCCGCTCGTTCATGATCTCGCGATCGGACTCGAGCCAGTAGGGGAAGGGCGGCGTCTGGCCGACCAGCTCCTCCTCGGCCCAGCCGGTCATCGCGCAGAAGGCGGCGTTGACGTAGGTGATGCGGCCCTGCAGGTCGAGCACCCGCATGCCGGTCAGCATCGAGTTCTCCATCGCGCGGCGGAAGTTGGTCTCGGCCACCAGCCGCTGCTGCGCCTGCAGCCTGCGGCGCGTGTGGCGCCAGGTGCCGATCAGCATCCAGCTGGTGAGCACGCTGAGCGCGCAGACCAGCCAGAACAGCCCGTTGCCGACCACGCCCTGCGAGGTGCGGTAGGCCTGGGCGCGCAGCACCAGCGCATTGCCCACGGGCGAGACCGGTACCTCGTATTCGTTGGTGCGCTCGCTCCAGGGCAGCAGGCGCGCGCCGGTCTCGCGCAGGTTGGCGGTGTTGCCCGCGATCACCTTGCCCTTGGCGTCGAGCAGCGACACCGCGTAGCGCGCCTGCACCTCGGAAGGCATGCCGTAGCGCAGCAGGCCGTCGACCGAGAACTCGCCGAGCACCACGCCCGCGAACAGGCCCTGGTCGAACAGCGGGATGTGCAGCTGCAGCATGGCCGGCGGATCACCGCCAGCCGCGGGCTGGGAGAACACCGGCTGGCGCAGCTCGCGCGCCAGCGCGTAGTTGCTCTCGATGTCGCCGGGGCGCAGCACGTCGCCGATCAGGTGCTGCTGCGCCGGATGCACGCTGGGCGCGGCATAGCCGGCCTTGAAGCGGCGGCGGTCGTCGATCCAGGTGATGGTCTGCAGCTCGGGGAACTGGCTCACCAGCGATTCGGCGCGGCTGGTGAACTCGATCGGGTCGATCTCGCGGTTGGAGGCATCGCGCGCGATGCGCATCAACTGCTCCTGGCGCTCCAGCAGCCGCAGCCGCATGCGCTGCTGGGCGTACTCGACGTCGCGGCGCACCGACTCCTGCTCGCGCTCGACCTCCTCGGTGCGCAGGTACCAGAAGGCGGTGACGATCGCCGCGAGGAACAGCAGCACGGCGGCCATCGGGGCCAGCATCGCGACGGCGTCCTGCAGCACCGGGGTCTGGCGGCGCCACCAGCGGCGCCACCACGACAGCGGCGAGGCGTTGACGGCACTGCGGGCCACGGCCAGCGGGGAGGAAAAAGGCATCGCGAGAGTTTATTAGGTGACGGAGTTTCCTAGGCGCGGGTTATCGACGGTGGCACTGATCCCGGCGCGGTCTGCGGCCGCTCCGGATTCGTGAAAATGTCACATTAAGAAATCTATACGCACTATTTGAAATCGCAGTATTTCTGTGCGACACTCCGCGCGCTCACACGCAGAGCGCCTAAATTACGCCCACAGCCCCAAAAGGAGAGACAAGCATGTCGGCAAATCCCGAGAAGCAATTCGGCCCGGCCGCGAACGACGCGGATTCCCAGGAAACGCGCGAGTGGATGGACGCCTTGTCCGCCGTGATCCAGAGCGAGGGCCCCGAGCGTGCGCATTTCCTGCTCGAGCAACTCCTCGAACATGCCCGCCAGAACACGGTCGACATGCCGTTCTCGGCCAACACGGGCTACGTCAACACCATCGAGCCGTCGCAGGAAGCCCGCAGCCCCGGCAACCTCGAGATCGAACAGCGCCTGCGTGCCTATATGCGCTGGAACGCGATGGCGATGGTGGTCAAGGCCAACCGCCACCACCCGCCCGAAGGCGGCGACCTCGGCGGCCACATCGGCTCCTTCGCTTCGCTGGCCAGCATGTTCGGCGCCGGCTTCAACCACTTCTGGCACGCCGAGAGCGAGAACCACGGCGGCGACCTGCTCTACATCCAGGGCCACGTCTCGCCCGGCATCTACGCCCGCGCCTACCTCGAAGGCCGCCTGACCGAGGAGCAGCTGCTCAACTTCCGCCAGGAAGTCGACGGCAAGGGCCTGTCGAGCTACCCGCATCCCAAGCTGATGCCCGAGTTCTGGCAGTTCCCCACGGTGTCGATGGGCCTGGGCCCGCTGATGGCGATCTACCAGGCGCGCTTCCTCAAGTACCTGCATGCCCGCGGCATCGCCAACACCGAGAACCGCAAGGTCTGGGTCTTCTGCGGCGACGGCGAGATGGACGAGGTCGAGTCGCTGGGCGCGATCGGCCTGGCGGCGCGCGAGAACCTCGACAACCTGATCTTCGTCATCAACTGCAACCTGCAGCGCCTCGACGGCCCGGTGCGCGGCAACGGCAAGATCATCCAGGAGCTCGAGGGCGAGTTCCGCGGCGCCAACTGGAACGTGGTCAAGCTGATCTGGGGCAAGGGCTGGGACGCGCTGCTCGAGAAGGACCATGACGGCGCGCTGCGCAAGATCATGATGGAGTGCAACGACGGCGACTACCAGTCGTTCAAGGCCAACGACGGTGCCTACGTGCGCAAGAACTTCTTCGGCCGCGACCCGCGCACCTTGAAGATGGTCGAGCACATGAGCGACGACGAGGTCTGGAACCTGCAGCGCGGCGGCCACGATTCGCAGAAGGTCTACGCGGCCTTCCACGCGGCCCAGAACCACCAGGGCCAGCCCACCGTGCTGCTCGTCAAGACCGTCAAGGGCTTCGGCATGGGCAAGATCGGCGAGGGCAAGAACACGGTCCACCAGACCAAGAAGCTCAACGACGACGACATCCGCGCCTTCCGCGACCGCTTCAACATCCCGATCCCCGACAGCCAGATCGCCGAGCTGCCGTTCTACAAGCCGGCCGACGACACGCCGGAAATGAAGTACCTGCACGAGCGCCGCAAGGCCCTGGGCGGCTACCTGCCGCATCGCCGCGTCAAGGCCGAGGAGAGCTTCACCGTGCCCGCGCTCGAGACCTTCAAGGCTGTGCTCGAGCCCACGGCCGAGGGCCGCGAGATCTCGACCACGCAGGCCTACGTGCGCTTTCTCACGCAGCTGCTGCGCGACCAGGCCCTGGGCCCGCGCGTGGTGCCGATCCTGGTCGACGAGGCGCGCACCTTCGGCATGGAAGGCCTGTTCCGCCAGGTCGGCATCTACAACCCGCACGGTCAGCAGTACACCCCGGTCGACAAGGACCAGGTCATGTACTACAAGGAAGACAAGGCCGGCCAGATCCTGCAAGAGGGCATCAACGAGGCCGGCGGCATGTCGAGCTGGATCGCGGCGGCCACGTCGTACAGCACGAACAACCGCATCATGGTGCCGTTCTACGTGTACTACTCGATGTTCGGCTTCCAGCGCATCGGCGACCTGGCCTGGGCGGCCGGCGACATGCAGGCGCGCGGCTTCCTGCTCGGCGGCACCTCGGGACGCACCACGCTGAACGGCGAAGGCCTGCAGCACGAGGACGGCCACAGCCACATCCTGGCCAACACCATCCCGAACTGCGTGAGCTACGACCCGACCTTCGCGCACGAAGTCGGCGTGATCCTGCACCATGGCCTCAAGCGCATGGTCGAGAAGCAGGACAACGTCTACTACTACCTCACGCTGCTCAACGAGAACTACCCGATGCCCGGCCTGCAGCCCGGCACCGAGGAACAGATCATCAAGGGCATGTACCTGTGCAAGCAGGCGCCGACGGTCAAGGCGGCCAAGGGTAAGGAAGCCCCCACCGTGCAGCTGCTGGGCTCCGGCACCATCCTGCGCGAGAGCTTCGCGGCGCAGGAACTGCTCGAGAAAGACTGGGGCGTGAGCGCCGGTGTCTGGAGCTGCCCGAGCTTCAACGAGCTGACCCGCGACGGCCAGGACGCCGACCGCTGGAACCTGCTGCACCCGACCGAGGAAGCGCGCGTGCCCTTCGTGGCGCAGCAGCTCGGCGGCAGCACCGGCCCGGTGGTCGCCTCGACCGACTACATGAAGGCCTACGCCGAGCAGATCCGTCCCTTCGTCCCCAAGGGCCGCAACTACAAGGTGCTGGGCACCGACGGCTTCGGCCGCAGCGATTTCCGCAACAAGCTGCGCGAGCACTTCGAGGTCAACCGCCACTACATCGTGGTGGCCGCGCTCAAGGCCCTGGCCGAGGACGGCGTGCTGCCGGCCGCCAAGGTGGCCGAGGCGATCAAGAAGTACGGCATCAATGCCGACAAGGTGAACCCGCTCTACGCGTAATCACGATTCCCCACAACCAAGACGCGCCTTCCGGCGGGAGACAAACGATATGGCAGCAGTGGAAGTCAAGGTACCCGACATCGGCGATTTCGATGAAGTCGCTGTGATCGAGGTGCTGGTGAAAGTGGGCGACACGGTCAAGCCCGAGCAGTCGCTCATCACCGTGGAGTCGGACAAGGCCTCGATGGAGATTCCGTCGTCGTCCGCCGGCGTGGTCAAGGAACTCAAGGTCGAGGTCGGCAGCAAGGTGAAGGAAGGTTCGGTGGTGCTGGTGCTCGAGGCCGAGGGGGCCGGCCAGGCCGCCGCGCCAGCGCCCGCGGCCAGTGCTCCGGCACCCGCGGCCAGCGCGCCGGCACCGGCCGCTGCGGCACCCGCACCCGCTGCGGCGGCTGCACCGACCGCCGCCGCCGCCGGCCCGGTCGACGTGAAGGTGCCCGACATCGGCGACTTCAAGGACGTCGCGGTCATCGAGGTGCTGGTCAAGCCCGGCGACACCATCAAGGTCGAGCAGTCGCTGATCACGGTCGAATCGGACAAGGCCTCGATGGAGATCCCGTCGTCGGCCGCCGGCACGCTCAAGGAACTCAAGGTCAAGGTCGGCGACGTCGTCAACATCGGCGACCTGATCGCGGTGATCGAAGGCGCCGCCCCCGCTGCAGGCGCCGCGCCCGCACCGGCGCCGGCTCCCGCGGCCGCGGCGGCCGCTGCGCCCGCCACGGCTTCGGCCTCCGCGCCCGCACCGGCTCCGGCT
>NZ_JBMDKG010000076.1:0-25995 GCF_057809595.1 Variovorax sp. FG153 | reverse complement strand
CTGGGCGCGGCCATCGGCGCCATCACCTTCAGCGGCTCGGTGATCGCCTTCGGCAAGCTCTCGGGCAAGTACAAGTTCCGTCTGTTCCAGGGCGCGCCGGTGCAGTTCGCGGGCCAGCACATGCTCAACCTCGTGCTGGGCCTGGCGACCGTGGGCCTGGGCCTCGTGTTCATGGCGACGGAGAACTGGACCGCCTTCTTCGCGATGCTCGCGTTGGCCTTCGTGATGGGCGTGCTGATCATCATCCCGATCGGCGGCGCGGACATGCCGGTGGTGGTGTCGATGCTCAACAGCTACTCGGGCTGGGCGGCCGCGGGGATCGGCTTCAGCCTGAACAACGCGATGCTGATCGTGGCGGGCTCGCTGGTGGGCAGCTCGGGCGCGATCCTGAGCTACATCATGTGCAAGGCGATGAACCGCTCGTTCTTCAACGTGATCCTCGGCGGCTTCGGCGGCGACGCGGCCGCGGCCACGGGCGGCGCGAAGGAGCAGCGCCCGGTCAAGAGCGGCAGCGCCGACGACGCGGCCTTCGTGCTGGGCAATGCCGAGACGGTGGTGATCGTGCCGGGCTACGGCCTGGCGGTGGCGCGAGCGCAGCATGCGGTGAAGGAACTCGCGGCCAAGCTGACCGAGAAGGGCATCACGGTGAAGTACGCGATCCATCCGGTGGCCGGTCGCATGCCGGGGCACATGAACGTGCTGCTGGCCGAGGCCGAGGTGCCGTACGACCAGGTGTTCGAGATGGAGGACATCAACGGCGAGTTCGGCCAGGCCGACGTGGCGATCATCCTGGGCGCCAACGACGTGGTGAACCCGGCCGCGCACACCAAGGGCAGCCCGATCTACGGCATGCCGATCCTGGAGGCGTACAAGGCCAAGACGGTGATCGTGAACAAGCGCTCCATGGCCGCCGGCTACGCGGGCCTGGACAACGAGCTGTTCTACATGGACAAGACCATGATGGTCTTTGGCGATGCTAAAAAAGTAGTGGAAGATATGGGCAAGGCCATCGAATAGGCCGAGGTTCCGTCCCGGCCCGCGCTCTGCGGGCAAACCCTTACGGCGCCGCTCAGGCGCCGTTTTCGTTTTCATCCCAATCCGACTCCGGAGGAGACACATCCATGACCGATCGTCCCTGGCTCAGCAGTTACCCGCAAGGCGTGCCTGCCGACATCGACCCATCGCAGTACGCGTCGCTGGTCGGCCTCATGGAAGAGAGCTTCTCGAAGTACGCCGACCGCACGGCCTACAGCTTCATGGGCAAGGACGTGAGCTATGCCGAGACCGACAAGCTCAGCAAGGCCTTCGCGGCCTACCTGCAGGGCCTGGGCCTCGCCAAGGGCGACCGCGTCGCGGCCATGATGCCCAACTGCCCGCAGTACCCGATCGCGGTGGCCGGCATCCTGCGCGCGGGCCTGATCCTCGTGAACGTGAACCCGCTGTACACGCCGCGCGAGCTCGAGCACCAGCTCAAGGACTCGGGCGCGAAGGCGATCATCATCATGGAGAACTTCGGCGTCACGCTGCAGCAGTGCATCGCGGCCACGCCGGTCAAGCACATCGTGCTGGCCTCGATGGGCGACCGGCTCGGCTTCCTCAAGGGCGCGCTCGTCAACTACGTGGTGCGCAACGTCAAGAAGCTGGTGCCGGCCTTCAACCTGCCGGGCGCGGTGCGCTTCAACGATGCGCTCGACCAGGGCGCGGGCCGCACGCTGCAGACGCCGGCCATCGGCGCCGACGATGTCGCGGTGCTGCAGTACACCGGCGGGACCACGGGCGTATCGAAGGGGGCGGTGCTGCTGCATCGCAACGTGATCGCCAACGTGCTGCAGTCCGAGGCCTGGAACGAGCCGGTGATGCGCAAGGTGCCCGCGGGCCAGCAGCCCACGAGCGTGTGTGCGCTGCCGCTCTATCACATCTTCGCGTTCACGGTCGGCATGATGCTGAGCATGCGTACGGGCGGCAAGCTGATCCTGATCCCGAATCCGCGCGACCTGCCCGCGGTGCTCAAGGAACTGTCGAAGCACACGGTCCACAGCTTCCCGGCGGTCAACACGCTGTTCAACGGCCTGGCCAACCATCCCGACTTCAACACCGTCGACTGGTCGAACCTCAAGGTCTCGCTGGGTGGGGGCATGGCGGTGCAGGCCGCGGTCGCGAAGCTCTGGCTCGAGAAGACCGGCTGCCCGATCTGCGAGGGCTACGGCCTGTCCGAGACCTCGCCCTCGACCACCTGCAACCCGACCGACAGCAAGGCCTACACCGGCACCATCGGCGTGCCGCTGCCGAGCACCTGGCTCAAGCTGCTCGACGACAACGGCAACGAGGTTGCGCTCGGCGAGCCCGGCGAGATCGCGATCAAGGGACCGCAGGTGATGGCCGGCTACTGGCAGCGCCCCGACGAGACAGCGAAGGTCATGACCAGCGACGGCTACTTCAAGAGCGGCGACATCGGCGTGGTCGACGAGCGCGGCTACTTCAAGGTGGTCGACCGCAAGAAGGACATGATCCTGGTGTCGGGCTTCAACGTGTACCCGAACGAGATCGAGGATGTGGTCGCGCAGATTCCGGGCGTGCTCGAATGCGCGGCCGTGGGCGTTGCCGACGAGAAGACCGGCGAGGCCGTGAAGCTCGTGATCGTGAAGAAGGACGAGTCGCTCACCGAGGCGCAGGTGCGCGAATATTGCAGAGCAAACCTTACGGGTTACAAGCAGCCGCGAATCGTAGAGTTTCGCACTGACCTGCCGAAGACACCGGTCGGAAAGATCCTGCGCAGAGAGTTGCGCGACGCCAAAAAGTAAGGGTTCGGCCCGGGTGGGGCCGCGGCATCGATCTTGCATATTGCGGGTCGATGTTTCGCTTCCTCCTCACGCGCGTGAGCTTGCTGGTGCCGACCTTCTTCGGCATGACGCTGCTTGCCTTCTTCCTCATCCGGCTGGTGCCGGGCGACCCCATCGAGACCATGGCCGGCGAGCGCGGGATCGACCCCGCGCGCCATGCCGAGCTGCTCACGGCCTACGGCCTCGACAAGCCGGTGATCGTGCAGTACGGCATCTACATCGCGCGCGTGCTGCACGGCGACCTCGGCAAGTCGCTGATCACGCAGGAATCGGTGATGAACGAGTTCCTTGCGCTGTTCCCGGCCACCATCGAGCTCGCGATCTGCGCCATCGCGTTCGCGCTGTTGCTGGGGTTGCCCGCGGGCATCCTCGCCGCGGTGCGGCGCAACTCGATCTTCGACCACGGCGTGATGGCCACCTCGCTGACCGGCTACTCGATGCCGATCTTCTGGTGGGGCCTGCTGCTCATCCTCTTCTTCTCGGTGCAGCTCGGCTGGACGCCGGTCTCGGGCCGCATCTCGGTGCAGTACTACGTCGAGCCCGACACCGGCTTCCTGCTGCTCGATGCCTTGCGCGCCGGCGAGATCGACGCCTTCTGGTCGGCGCTGCACCACCTCGTGCTGCCGGCCGTGGTGCTGGGCACGGTGCCGCTGGCGGTGATCGCGCGCATGACGCGCTCGGCCATGCTCGAGGTGCTCGGCGAGGACTACATCCGCACCGCGCGCGCCAAGGGCCTGTCGCGCTTTCGCGTGGTGGGCCTGCATGCGCTGCGCAATGCGCTGATCCCGGTCGTCACGGTGATCGGGCTGCAGGTGGGCGTGCTGTTCACCGGCGCCATCCTCACCGAGACCATCTTCTCGTGGCCCGGCGTCGGCAAGTGGCTGATCGAGGCCATCGGCCGGCGCGACTATCCGGTGCTGCAGGGCGGCATGCTGCTGCTCGGTGGCATCGTGATGCTGGTCAACCTGCTGGTCGACCTGACCTACGGCGTCATCAACCCCCGCATCCGGCGCTGAATCCATGGCCTCGACCCACACCCTCGCGAACGCGGCCCCCGCCGCCTCGACGCCGCCCGGACCCTGGCGCGAATTCTGGAGTGCGTTCTCCGCCAACCGCGGCGCGGTGATCGGCCTCGCCACCATCGTCGTGCTGCTGCTGGTCGCGCTGCTCGCGCCGTGGATCGCGCCGCATGCGCCCAACCAGACCAACAGCGCCGTGTTCCTGCAGCCGCCGGCCTGGCAGCAGGGTGGCTCGCTCACCTACCTGCTGGGCACCGACGCCATCGGCCGCGACATCCTCTCGCGCCTGATGCACGGCGCGCGCCTGTCGCTGTCGATCGGCGTCGCGGTGGTCGCGCTCTCGGTGGTGGTGGGCGTGGTGCTCGGCCTGGTCGCGGGCTTCTTCCGCGGCGTGCTCGAGATCGCGATCATGCGGCTGATGGACATCATCCTCACGCTGCCGAGCCTGCTGCTCGCGATCGTGATCGTGGCCATCCTCGGGCCGGGCCTCATCAACGCGATGCTCGCCGTGGCCATCGTCGTGCTGCCGCACTATGTACGCATCACGCGCGCGGCCGTCATCGCCGAGGTCTCGCGCGACTACGTGACCGCGGCGCGCGTCAGCGGCGCCGGCACGCTGCGCCTGATGTTCCGCGAGGTGCTGCCCAACTGCGCGGCGCCGCTGATCGTGCAGGCCTCGCTCGGCATCTCCACCGCCATCCTCGACGCGGCCGCGCTCGGCTTCCTCGGCCTCGGCGCGCAGCCGCCGTCGCCCGAGTGGGGCACCATGCTGGCCGACGCGCGCGAGTTCGTGCTGCGTGCCTGGTGGGTCGTGACCTTCCCCGGCCTCGCCATCCTCGCGGCGGTGCTGGCCTTCAACCTGCTGGGCGACGGTCTGCGCGACGCGCTCGATCCGAAGCTCAAGCGCTGAAGCAAGGGAACGCATCGATGCCTTTGCTCGACATCCAGGATCTGCACGTCGAATTCCCGACCCAGGGCGGCGTGATGCATGCGGTCGACGGCGTGAGCCTCTCGCTCGAGGAGGGCGAGGTGCTCGGCATCGTCGGCGAATCGGGTTCGGGCAAGAGCGTGACCATGATGGCGCTGATGGGGCTGATCGGCTTCCCGGGCCGCGTGCGCGCCGACCACATGCGCTTCGCGGGCCGCGACCTGCTCGGCATCTCCGACAAGGCGCGCCGCGCGCTGGTGGGCAAGGAGGTCGCGATGATCTTCCAGGAGCCCACCACCAGCCTCAACCCCTGCTTCACCATCGGCTTCCAGTTGATGGAGACGCTGCGCCTGCATCTCGGGCTCGACCGGCGCGCGGCCAGGAAGCGCGCCACCGAACTGCTCGAGCAGGTCGGCATCCCGGCCGCGTCGTCGCGCCTCTCGAGCTATCCGCACCAGCTCTCGGGCGGCATGAACCAGCGCGTGATGATCGCGATGGCGATCGCCTGCAACCCGCGCCTGCTGATCGCCGACGAGCCGACCACCGCGCTCGACGTCACGATCCAGGCGCAGATCCTCGACCTGCTGCGCGAGCTGCAGAAGGAGCGCGGCATGGCGCTGGTGCTGATCACGCACAACATGGGCGTGGTCAGCGAGATGGCGCAGCGCATCGCCGTGATGTATGCGGGCCAGGTGATGGAGCAGCAGCGCGTGGACCGGCTGTTCGCGACGCCGCAGCATCCCTACACCGAGGCGCTCCTGGCCGCGCTGCCCGAACGCGCGCCGCCCGACGGCCGGCTCGCCACCATCGCGGGCGTGGTGCCCGGCGTGCACGACCGGCCCGCGGGCTGCCTGTTCGCGCCGCGCTGCGGCTACGTGACGACGCGTGCCTGCCAGGTGCGCCCGGCCCTGCGCGGCGTCGAGGCGCTGCCCGGCGCGCAGGTGCGTTGCCATTTCCCGCTCGGCGAACCGGGGCGCATGGCTGCGATCGAGCGCGACCGGCCGCGCCTGCCGCGCGTCGAGGAGGCCGCATCGTGAGCGCCGCGGAGATCGTGGTCGAGGCGAAGAACCTGCAGCGCATCTACGAGGTGCGCCGCGGCCTGTTCCGCCCGAGCGCGCAACTGCGCGCGGTGGGCGACATCTCGTTCCGGCTCGAGCGCGGCCGCACGCTCGCGGTGGTCGGCGAATCGGGCTGCGGCAAATCGACGCTCGCGCGCATGGTCGCGCTGATCGAGAAGCCGACGGCGGGCCAGCTCACGCTGGTCGGCCACGATGCCGTGAACCCGCCGTCCGAGCGGCGCCGCGAACTGCGCCAGGCCGTGCAGCTGGTGTTCCAGAACCCCTACGGCTCGCTCAATCCGCGCAAGAAGGTCGCGGCGGTGCTCGAGGATCCGCTCGCGATCAACACCACGCTCGGCAAGTCCGAGCGTGCCGCCAAGGCGCGCGAGATGCTCGCGCGCGTGGGCCTGCGGCCCGAGCATGCCAACCGCTATCCGCACATGTTCTCGGGCGGCCAGCGCCAGCGCATCGCGATCGCGCGCGCGCTGATGCTCGAGCCGCGGCTGGTGGTGGCCGACGAGCCGGTGTCGGCGCTCGACGTGTCGATCCAGGCCCAGGTGCTGAACCTGCTGGCCGACCTGCAGGCCGAACTCGGCCTGGCCTACCTGTTCATCTCGCACGACCTCGGCGTGGTGCGCCACATCGCGCACGACGTGCTCGTGATGTACCTCGGCCATGCGGTGGAGCAGGGGCCGAAGGCGCGCATCTTCGAGCGCCCGCTGCATCCCTACACGCAGGCGCTGCTGGCCTCCACGCCGGGCCTCAGCAGCCAGCGCATCGTGCTCAAGGGCGAGCTGCCGTCGCCGCTGTCGCCGCCCACGGGCTGCGTCTTCAGCACGCGCTGCCCGCACGTCACGCAGCGCTGCCGCGACGAGCGGCCCGTGCTGCGCGAGCTCGACCAGCGGCGCGTCGCCTGCCACTACGCCGAGCGCTTTCTCGAAGGCGCGCCGGTGGTGCGCGCCGATTTGCCGTCGGCACCGCCGTTCGTCGCGCCCGTCGTGATGAATCCCTGAAACCCGCTTTCCGTTTTCTCCAACCCGTGTCTCAAGGAGTTCCCATGACGAACCGTTCCTTCCTCCCGCGCCGCGCACGACGGCTGGCGCTGCTGGCACCCGTGGCGATCGCGGCGCTGACCCTGGCCTGCGGCGCGGTGTCGGCCAAGACGCTGGTCTACTGTTCCGAGGGCAGCCCCGAGAACTTCTATCCGGGCATGAACACCACCGGCACCTCGTTCGACGTGACCACGCAGGTCTACAACACCATCGTCGAGTTCGAGCGCGGCGGCACCAAGGTCGTGCCGGGCCTGGCCGAGAAGTGGGACATCTCGGCCGACGGCACGGTCTACACCTTCCACCTGCGCAAGGGCGTGAAGTGGCACACCACGAGCAAGAGCTTCAAGCCCACGCGCGACTTCAACGCCGACGACTTCATCTTCATGATCGACCGCCAGTGGAAGGAGAGCGATCCCTTCTTCAAGGTCACGAGCCAGAACCACTCCTACTTCAACGACATGGGCATGCCCAAGCTGCTGAAGTCGGTGGACCGCATCGACGACTACACGGTGAAGATCACGCTCAACCAGGCCGAGGCGCCGTTCCTCGCCAACCTCGCGATGCAGTACGCGGGCATCCAGTCGAAGGAGTACGCGATCGCGATGCTCAAGGCCGGCACGCCCGAGAAGGTCGACCAGGACCCGATCGGCACCGGTCCGTTCTACCTCGTGCAGTACCAGAAGGACGCGATCATCCGCTTCAAGGCCTTCCCGCAGTACTGGGGCGGCAAGGCCAAGATCGACGACCTCGTGTTCGCGATCACGCCCGACGCCTCGGTGCGCTGGGCCAAGCTGCAGAAGGGCGAGTGCCACGTCATGCCCTACCCGAACCCGGCCGACCTCGACGCGATCCGCAAGGATCCGAACGTGCAGGTGCTCGAGCAGCCGGGCCTGAACGTCGGCTACCTCTCGTACAACACGACGAAGAAGCCCTTCGACGACGTGCGCGTGCGCAAGGCCATCAACATGGCGATCAACAAGAAGGCGATCATCGACGGCGTCTACCTCTCGACCGGCGTGGCCGCGAAGAACCCGATCCCGCCGACCATGTGGTCCTACAACGATGCGGTGAAGGACGACCCCTACGATCCCGAGGCCGCGAAGAAGCTGCTGGCGCAGGCCGGCTTCCCCGACGGCTTCTCGACCGACCTGTGGGCCATGCCGGTGCAGCGGCCCTACAACCCGAACGCCAAGCGCATCGCCGAGCTGATGCAGGCCGACCTCGCCAAGATCAACGTCAAGGCCGAGATCAAGAGCTTCGAATGGGGCGAGTACCGCAAGCGGCTGCAGGCCGGCGAGCACCAGATGGGCATGCTGGGCTGGACCGGCGACAACGGCGACCCCGACAACTTCCTCTACACGCTGTTGGGCTGCGCCTCGGCCAAGTCGGCGAGCGGCAGCAACATCTCGAAGTTCTGCTACCAGCCCTACGAGGACATCGTGGTGAAGGCCAAGAGCGCGACCAAGCAGGCCGACCGCGACGCGCTCTACAGGAAGGCGCAAGTCATCTTCAAGGAGCAGGCGCCGTGGTTCACCATCGCGCACGCGGTGCAGCTCAAGCCGGTGCGCAAGGAAGTGATCGACTTCAAGCTCAGCCCCTTCGGCCGCCACACCTTCTACGGCGTGGACATCAAGTAAGCGGTGGGGGCCACCGCACCCATCGCGATCGTCGCGGCGATGCACGAGGAGCTCAAGGCGCTCCTCGCGCTGATGCCCGACGAGCAGCGCGTGCGCGTCGCGGGCCGCGACTTCTGGGTCGGCCACCTGCAGGGCCAACCCGTGGTCGCGGTGCTGTCGCGCATCGGCAAGGTCGCGGCCGCGGTGACGGCCACGCTGCTGCTCGAGCGCTTCGGCGTGCGCGCCATCGTCTTCAGCGGTGTGGCGGGCGGGCTCGCGCCGGGCGTCGAGGTCGGCGACGTGGTGGTGGCGACCGAGCTGCTACAGCACGACATGGATGCCTCGCCGCTCTTTCCGACATACGAAGTGCCCTTGATGGGCCTGGCGCGTTTCAAGGCCGATGCGGCGATCGGCGATGCACTGGCGGCCGTGGCCGAGCAGACCCTGCGCGATCCCGTGGCCTTGGTGGGGCAGGGCGCCGTCGACGAGTTCGGCCTGCGTTCGCCGACCGTGCATCGCGGCCTGCTGATCAGTGGCGACCGCTTCGTCGCGACAGCGGCCGAAAGCGAGGCGCTGCGCCGCGCGCTGCCCGATGCGCTGGCGGTGGAGATGGAGGGCGCCGCGGTGGCGCAGGTGTGCCATGACTACGGCGTGCCCTTCGCCGCGATGCGCACGATCTCGGACCGTGCCGACGACGAGGCCCATGGCGACTTCGCGCGCTTCGTCGCCGAGGTCGCGAGCCGCTACAGCCTCGCGCTGGTCGGCGCCTGGCTTGCTGCCGGGTCGACTACTTGAGCCAGCCGCGCCGGCGGAAGTACCACATCGGCACCAGCGCGCTCGCGGCCATCAGCACGATGGCGTAGGGATAGCCCATGGCCCAGTCGAGCTCGGGCATGAACTTGAAGTTCATGCCGTAGATGCTCGCGATCAGGGTCGGCGGCAGCAGCGCGACGCTGGCCACCGAGAAGATCTTGATCGTCTTGTTCTGGTTGATGTTGATGAAACCGACGGTCGCATCCATCAGGAAGTTGATCTTGTCGAACAGGAAGGCCGTGTGGTTGTCGAGCGACTCGATGTCGCGCAGGATCTGCCGCGCTTCCTCGAACTGCTCGGCATTGAGCATCTTGCTGCGCATCATGAAGCTGACCGCGCGGCGCGTGTCCATCACGTTGCGGCGGATGCGCCCGTTCAGGTCTTCCTGGCGCGCGATGGCGCCCAGCACCTCGCCCGCGAGCTCGTCGCTGACGTTGCCCGAGAGCACCTTCTTGCTGGCGGCCTCGAGCTCGTCGTAGATGTTCTCGAGCGAGTCGGCCGAGTACTCGGCGTCGGCGTCGAAGAGCTTGAGCATCACTTCCTTCGCGTCCTCGATCAGCCCCGGGGCGCGGCGCGCGCGCATGCGCAGCAGGCGGAACACGGGCACGTCCTCGTCGTGGATCGAGAACAGCACGCCGCGGCTGCGCAGGTCGGTGTTGTGCTGGTTGAGGATGAAGGCGACGCGCACCGCGCGCGGGGCTTCGTCGTCGTCGATCAGGAAGTCGCTGCGGATGTGCAGTTCGCCGTTGTCCTCTTCATAGAAGCGCGCCGATTCCTCGATGTCCTCGTCCATCGCGTCCTCGGGGATCGAGAGGCCGTAGTACTGCTTGATCCAGCGCTTCTCCTCGAGCGTGGGCGATTCGAGGTCGACCCAGATCGGCTGGAAGCGGGAGAGCTCCTCGAGGGCCTCGATCTCTTCCTGGACGAGGCGGCCGTTGGCGAGCGTGAAGATATTGAGCATGGCTCACTCCCGAGAAATGGCTGGGGCGATGGGGCGGACGGGCGGGGGACGAGAAAGAGGGGCGCTTTCAAATCCCGGAGCCGGTCGGCCGGGCTCAGCCGGGAGTTGAAAGCTGCCGAGACGGGGCGGTTTCCATGATGCGGTCTCCAGTTGCAGCGAGGCGCGATTATGTCATCGGCGAATGAGCGCAGAGTTGGCTGAACTGGACGAACATCCAGTAGAGTGGCGGCCATGCCGAGCGCCGCGTCCCCCGTCTTTTCCCATCCGCCGGCGACCCAGGCCGAGCGCCTCGCGGCCGCCCTTGCGAGCCTCAACGACGAACAGCGCGCGGCGGTCGAGCACGGGGTGGAAGCGCTGGCCGGTGGCGCTCCGGACGCGGCCGATGCGGGCCCGCTGCTCGTGATCGCCGGCGCCGGCTCGGGCAAGACCAGCACGCTGGCGCACCGGGTGGCGCACCTGATCGCGCGCGGGGTCGACCCGCAGCGCCTCTTGCTCCTGACCTTCTCGCGCCGCGCCGCGCAGGAAATGGCGCAGCGCGCCGGCCAGGTGCTCGCGCGCGTGCTGGGGCTGCAGGCCCACACCGCGCCCGCGCTGCCCTGGGCCGGCACCTTCCATGGCATCGGCGCGCGGCTGCTGCGCGAGTACGCCGCGCAGATCGGGCTGGACGACAACTTCACCATCCACGACCGCGGCGACGCCGAGGACCTGATGGGGCTGGCGCGGCACGAGCTCGGCTTCTCGTCGAGCGCGCGCCGCTTTCCGCACAAGGGCACCTGCCTGTCGATCTATTCGCGCTGCGTGAACACGCGCGCGCCGCTCGAGTCGGTGCTCAGGCAGTCCTTTCCGTGGTGCGCAGAATGGGGCGTCGAGCTGCAGCAGCTGTTCGGCGCCTACGTCGAGGCCAAGCAGCAGCAGAACGTGCTCGACTACGACGACCTGCTGCTCTACTGGGCCGGCATGATGGAGGAGCCCACGCTGGCGCGGCACCTGGGCGAGCGCTTCGACCACGTGCTGGTCGACGAGTACCAGGACACCAACCTGCTGCAGGCCGCGATCCTGCTCGCGCTCAAGCCCGACGGGCGGGGCGTGACGGTGGTGGGCGACGACGCGCAGTCGATCTATTCGTTCCGCGGCGCGACGGTGCGCAACATCCTCGACTTTCCCTCGCAGTTCTCGCGGCCGGCGCGCGTGGTCACGCTGGAGCGCAACTACCGCTCCACCCAGCCGATCCTCGACGTGTCGAACGCGTGCATCGCTCATGCGGCCGAGCGCCATGCCAAGACGCTGTGGACCGACAAGCCCTCGGCCGGGCGGCCGCAGATCGTGCGCGTGCCCGACGAGGCCCAGCAGGCCTGCTGGGTGGCCGACCAGGTGCTCGCGCACCGCGAGGGCGGGCTCGCGCTCAAGTCGCAGGCGGTGCTGTTCCGCACCTCGAGCCACAGCGCGCCGCTCGAGCTCGAACTGGCGCGCCGCAACATCCCGTTCGTGAAGTACGGCGGGCTCAAGTTCCTCGAGGCCTCGCACGTGAAGGACCTGCTCGCGGTGCTGCGCTTCGCGCAGAACCCGCGCGGCCGCATGGCGGGCTTTCGCGTCACGCAACTGATCCCGGGCATCGGGCCGGCCACCAGCGCGAAGCTGCTCGACGCGATGGACCAGGCGGCCGACCCGGCCATCGCCCTGCGCGACTTCGTGCCGCCGAGCGCCGCGCGCGCCGAATGGGCCGCCTTCGCCGAGGCCTATGCCGCGCTGCGCGCGCCGTCGCTGGCCTGGCCGGCCGACGTGGGCATCGCGATGGAGTGGTACCTGCCGCACCTCGAGCGGCTCTACGACGACACCGCGGGCACGCGCCGCGGCGACGTCGAGCAGCTGGTGCACATGGCCTCGGGCTACGCCTCGCGCGAACGCTTCCTCACCGAGCTCACGCTCGATCCGCCCGAAGCCACCAGCGACCGGCCCGGGCCGCCGCTGCTCGACGAAGACTACCTGATCCTCTCGACCATCCATTCGGCCAAGGGGCAGGAGTGGAATTCGGTCCACGTGCTCAACGTGGTCGACGGCTGCATGCCGGCCGACGTGGCGCAGAGCGCGCAGGAGCTCGAGGAGGAACGGCGCCTGCTCTACGTGGCCATGACCCGCGCCCGCGACCACCTGCACCTGCTGGTGCCGCAGCGCTTCTACATCCCGCAGCAGGCCGCGCGCGGCGACCGGCATCTGTATGCCAACCGCAGCCGCTTCATTCCCGATGCCGACCTCGCGCGCTTCGAAGCCCGGACCTGGCCGCCCCCGCCGCCTCGCGCGCCCGCGGTGCCGCCGCCGGCCGCGGTGATCGACCTGCGCAACCGGATGCGCGCCGCCTGGCGCTGAAGGGCGCCCGGCCCTTTCTCCAGCAGGGACATGCGCGGGTGGCCGCGAAAGATGGGCGCGGCAGCAATGGTTCGCAACGCGGCCCGCAGCATGCGGGGCCGCTGGGGCCTGCTATGGAAGAAATAGCTGAGCATGCGGCGCGGTCCGCCAGCCCGTCATCCGGGCATCCCCCGGTATTGCAATACCGTGACAGCTTGGGCATAGTGAATCGACCTTCTCCTCTCCCGCACCTCTCCCTCTTTCCCCTCTCCCCCTTTCTTCTCCCAGCCCCACAACCGTTTTCGCCGGCCGCGCTGCATCCGCAGCGATGGTCATTTCCCCAACCGTCAATTCCAGGAGGTCATTCATGAATTTGACGATCAGCGGTCATCACCTCGACGTCACCCCTGCCTTGCGCACCTACGTCACGAGCAAGCTGGACCGGGTTATCCGACATTTCGACCAGGTGGTCGATGTGAAGGTGATCCTCACGGTGGAAAAGCAGAAGGAAAAGGAACGCCGGCAACGGGCCGAGTGCAACATCCACGTCAAGGGCAATGACATGTTCGCGGAGTCGAGCCACGCTGATCTCTATGCCGCGGTCGATGAACTGGTCGACAAGCTCGACCGCCAGGTGGTGCGCCACAAGGACCGCCTGCAGGACCATCACCACAGCGCGCCCAAGCGCCTGATGTAAGACGAAGCGGGTTCCCGGCTGTCGCGCCGGAGACTCTCGAAGCCGCCTCCGGGCGGCTTTTTCATGGGCTTTTCCGACTGCCCATCAAGGATTTGAAGGGCCTCTGTCGAGGGAAGCGAGGCCTGCGGGCAACATGTAACCAGAAAGTAGATAAGCGGAGTGGGGGTTTTTACCAAGCAGGTGCATAATCGCCCCCGCTCTGACCCACCATGAATCGTCTCGCGTCCATCCTGCCGCCCGCTCAAGTGCTCGTGAGCGTTGACGCCACCAGCAAGAAGCGTGCTTTCGAGGAAGCCGGCTTGCTGTTCGAAAGCCTTCACGGGCTGGGCCGCGCCCTGATCACCGACAGCCTGTTCGCGCGCGAGCGCCTCGGCTCCACCGGCCTCGGTCACGGCGTCGCCATTCCGCATGGCCGCATCAAGGGCCTCAAGGCCCCGATGGCCGCGGTGTTCCAGCTCGCGAACCCGATCGGCTTCGATGCCCCCGACGAGCAGCCGGTCGGCCTGCTGATCTTCCTGCTGGTGCCCGAAGCCGCCACGCAGAAGCACCTCGAAATCCTCTCCGAGATCGCCGAGCTGCTGAGCGACGCCGGCCTGCGCGAGCAGATCAAGTCGAGCACCGACGCGGCCGCGCTGCACGGCCTGATCGCCGGCTGGCACTCCACGCAAGTCGCCTGAGCCCATGGCTCGGGGCGTGGCTGCTGCTAAGCTGCGCTGCCTTTCCTCCCGTTCCCCTCACCTCCGAAGAAGCGGTGCCGCGCGCCGCGCCCTGAACGCATGAAGCCGACCGTCATCAGCGCCGATGCCATGTTCGAGGAGTTCCGCGGCTCGCTGCGCTGGGAATGGCTCGCGGGACTCGGCGCGTCCGAGCGCCAGTTCGATCCCGAAGTCATCAGCCGCGCCCAGTCGGCCGCCGACCTGGTCGGCTACCTCAACTACATCCACCCGTACCGCGTGCAGATCCTCGGCGCGCGCGAGGTCGCCTACCTGACGCGCGGCAGCCCCGAGGACACCGCGCGGCGCATCGCCCGCATCGTCACGCTCGAGCCGCCGATGCTGGTGCTGGCCGACGGGCAGGCCGCGCCCGACGAGCTGCTGTCGATCTGCGAGCGCGCCCAGTTGCCGCTGTTCGCCACGCGCGAATCCTCGGCCTTCGTGATCGACCTGCTGCGCGCCTACCTGTCCAAGCACTTCGCCGAGCGCACCTCGATGCACGGCGTGTTCATGGACATCCTGGGCATGGGCGTGATGATCACGGGCGAGTCGGGCCTCGGGAAGAGCGAGCTCGGCCTCGAGCTGATCTCGCGCGGCAACGGCCTCGTGGCCGACGACGCGGTCGATCTCTACCGCATCAACCAGAACACCATCGAGGGCCGCTGCCCCGACCTGCTGCTCAACCTGCTCGAGGTGCGCGGCATCGGCCTGCTCGACATCCGCGCGATCTTCGGCGAGACGGCGGTGCGGCGGAAGATGCGGCTCAAGCTCATCGTGCACCTGGTGCGGCGCGACAGCTTCGAGCGCGACTACGAGCGCATGCCCTCGACGCCGCTCACGCAGGACGTGCTGGGCATCCCGGTGCGCAAGGTCATCATCCAGGTGGTGGCGGGCCGCAACATCGCCGTGCTGGTCGAGGCCGCGGTGCGCAATTCGATCCTGCAGCTGCGCGGCATCGACACCTATGCCGATTTCGTGGCGCGCCACCACAAGGCGATGGAAAGCGCGCGCGACGCGGACTAGCTCAGCGCTTCTTGACGCAGTCGCCGCACAAGCCGTAGAGCGACATGGCGTGGTCCTGCAGGATCCAGCCCTTGTCCTTGGCCACCAGTTGCTGGCGGCGCTCGATCTCGGCGTCGTAGAACTCCTCGACCTTGCCGCAGGCGGTGCAGATCAGGTGGTCGTGGTGCGTGCCTTCGTTGAGTTCGTAGACGGCCTTGCCGCTCTCGAAGTGGCTGCGCTCGAGGATGCCGGCCTGCTCGAACTGGGTGAGCACCCGGTAGACGGTGGCCAGGCCGATGTCGGAGTGCTCGTTGAGCAGCACGCGGAACACGTCCTCGGCGGTCATGTGGCGTTGGCCGCCGGTCTGGAAGATTTCCAGGATCTTCAGCCGCGGCAGGGTGGCCTTGAGGCCGGTATTCTTGAGTTCGTCGATATTGGCCATGATGGTTCCTGCGCCCTGGGCAGCCAAAGGCCCCGGAAGGGGCCAGCCGCTACAATGGCCGATCATATCGCTACCCCCTTTCCCCCCAATGCCTGCCATTTTCCAACGCCGTCCCTGGCTGCTGGCTGCGGCCGTTGCCGTCACCCTGGGCCTCGGTGCCTGCAGCGGTATCAGCGAGCGCTCGCGTGGCGCGCTGGCGGCCGTCACTCCCTACAAGGTCGAGGTGGTCCAGGGCAATTTCGTGTCCAAGGAACAGGTCGCCGCGCTCAAGACCGGCATGTCGCGCCAGCAGGTGCGCGAGATCCTCGGCACCTCGCTGCTGACCGACATCTTCCATTCGAACCGCTGGGACTACGTCTTCACGATCCGGCGCCAGGGCGTGGAGCCGCAGGAACGCCGCTTCACCGTCTTCTTCAACGGCGAGCAGCTCGAGCGCTGGGAAGGCGGCGACATGCCGAGCGAGGAAGAATTCGTCGCCACGCTCGACACCCGCAAGAAGACCGGCAAGGTGCCGCCGCTCGAGGCCACGGAAGAAGAACTCAAGAAGTTCGACCCCAAGGGCGACCGGAAAGCCACCGACACCGAGAGCAAGGCGCCCGCCACGCTGCCCCCGCTGCCGGCCGCCTACCCGCCGCTCGAGGCCGCGCGCTAAAAGCGGCGCCCGGCCGGCGCGCCGAACCTGGCTTGGCGCGGCGGCGCGGTTTCCCCACCCATCGTCCCCACCGTCCCTAGACGGCAAGCAAGCCCGAATCCGCGTGACCGACTCCAACACCACCACCTCCTCCTCCACGCCGGCCGCGCGCCGGGTTGCCGTCGCCGGCGCGTCGGGCCGCATGGGCCGCATGCTGATCGAGGCGGTCCGTAACGCCCCCGACTGCCGCCTGGCCGGCGCGCTCGACGTGGCCGCCAGCCCCGCCATCGGCAGCGACGCGGGCGCCTTCCTCGGCTTCGCCAGCGGCGTGGCCATCCATGCCGACCTGCGCGCGGGCCTGCAGGACGCCCAGGTGCTGATCGACTTCACCCGCCCCGAGGGCACGATGGCCCACCTGGCCGTCTGCCGCGAGCTCGGCGTGCAGGCCGTGATCGGCACCACCGGCTTCAGCGACGCGCAGAAGGCCGAGATCGCCGAGATCGCGAAGGACATCGCGATCGTCATGGCGCCCAACATGAGCGTGGGCGTCAACGTCACCTTCAAGCTGCTCGAGATGGCGGCCAAGGCGCTGTCCACCGGCTACGACATCGAGATCGTCGAAGCCCACCACCGCCACAAGATCGACGCCCCCTCGGGCACCGCGCTCAAGATGGGCGAGGTCATCGCCGATGCGCTGGGCCGCGACCTCAAGGAATGCGCGGTCTACGGCCGCGAGGGCGTGACCGGCGAGCGCGACCCGTCGACCATCGGTTTCGCCACCGTGCGCGGCGGCGACATCGTCGGCGACCACACGGTGCTGTTCGCCGGCACCGGCGAGCGCATCGAGATCGCCCACAAGTCCTCGAGCCGCGCCAACTACGCGCAGGGCAGCCTGCGCGCGGTGCGCTTCCTGGCCGACCAGCGCGCCGGCCTGTTCGACATGTTCGACGTGCTCGGCCTGCGCTGAGACGGCTCCCCCTTCGCCATCCCCGACGATGAGCGTCCTCGAACTGCTGACCCACGGCGACGGCGTCAGCCGCTCGGTGGCCGCGCTGCTGCTCGCGATGTCGGTCTCGAGCTGGGTCGTGATCCTCTGGAAGGGCTGGCTGCTGCGCGGCGGCACGCGCGACGTGCTGCGCAGCATCGCGGCCTTCTGGCAATCGACCAGCCTCACCGAGGCGGAACAGCGGTTGCAGGCCTTCGACCGCTCGGCGCTGGTGCTGCCCGCGGTCGCGGCGCTGCGCCAGGCCGTGGCCTCCCGGACGCAAGACGCCGCCACCCTCGGCGCCGCGGGCGACCCCAACCAGCGCCTCACGCGCGTGCTGCGCGAGGCGCTGCACGGCGCGCTGCGGCGGCTGCAGGCCGGGCAGATCCTGCTCGCCACGGTCGGCGCCACGGCGCCCTTCGTCGGCCTGCTCGGCACGGTCTGGGGCATCTACGGCGCGCTCGTGGGCATCGCGGGCCAGGCCGGCGGCTTCACCATCGACAAGGTGGCCGGCCCGGTCGGCGAAGCGCTGGTGATGACCGCCTTCGGCCTCGCGGTGGCGATCCCGGCCGTGCTGGCCTACAACGTCTTCGGCCGTGTCATCGGCCGCGTCGAGGCCGAGCTCGAAGGCTTCGCCCACGACCTGCTCGGCAGCTTCGGCGAAGCGCCCGCGGCGGTACCGGCCCCGCCGCCGCCCGCGCGGCCGATGCCGGTCTGAACCGCTCGCCCCCATGGCCTTCGGACGCACCTCGCTCGGCAGCAGCTCCGCCGGCGGTGGCCGTGCCACCGGTGCCGGCGGCCAGCGGCCGCTGTCCGACATCAACGTCACGCCGCTGGTCGACGTGATGCTGGTGCTGCTGGTGATCTTCATCATCACGGCGCCGCTGATGGCCAGCTCGATCAAGCTCGACCTGCCGCAGACCGATGCCGGCCAGCCCAACGACACGCCGAAGTTCGTGAGCCTGTCGGTCGACGCCTTGGGCAAGGTCTTCCTCAACGACCAGCCCGTGACCGACGAGGAGCTCGCGACCCGCCTCGCGAAGGCCGCCGCCGACAGCAAGGACACCGAGGTCCAGCTGCGCGCCGACCAGACCGTGCCCTACGGCCGCGTGGTGGCCCTGATGGGCATCGCCAACAAGGCGGGCCTGAGCCGCATCGGCTTCGTCACCGAGGCGCCGCCGCCGACGACGCCGCGCTGACGCCGGCCGGCGCCGGGCTCAGCCCAGCACCACGGGCTTGGTCTGCCAGATGTCGTGCGCGTACTCGGCGATCGTGCGGTCCGACGAGAAGGCGCCCATGCCCGCCACGTTGAGGATCGCCATGCGCGTCCAGGCATCGGCATCGCGGTAGAGCGCATCGACCTCGGCCTGCTTCGCGACATAGCTCGCGTAGTCGGCCAGCAGCAGGTAGTGGTCGCCCCAGTTCACGAGCGCGTCGTAGATGCCCTGGTAGCGCGCCGGTTCGGCCGGCGAGAAGGCGCCGTCGCGGATCGCGTCGAGCACGCGCCGCAGCTCCTCGTTCCCGTCGTAGATGTCGCGCGGCTGGTAGCCGCGCGCGCGGATCTCGGCCACTTCGGGCGTGGTGTTGCCGAAGATGAAGATGTTCTCGGGCCCGACGTTCTCGCGCATCTCGACGTTGGCGCCGTCGAGCGTGCCGATGGTCAGCGCGCCGTTGAGCGCGAACTTCATGTTGCCGGTGCCCGAGGCCTCGGTGCCGGCGGTGGAGATCTGCTCCGACAGGTCGGCCGCCGGCATGATGATCTCGGCCAGGCTCACGCTGTAGTTCGGCAGGAACACCACCTTCAAGAGCTTGCCCACGCGCGCGTCGGCATTGATGGTGGCGGCCACGTCGTTGATGAGCCGGATCACCTGCTTGGCCATCACATAGGCCGAGGCCGCCTTGCCCGCGAACACCACCACGCGCGGCACCATGTCGACGCTGCCGCCCGCGGCCTGGGCGTCGAGGATGCGGTGGTAGCGCGCGATCACGTGCAGCACGTTGAGCAGCTGGCGCTTGTACTCGTGGATGCGCTTGACCTGCACGTCGAACATCGCGTCGGTGTCGACCACGATGTTCATGTGCTGCTCGATCCAGTTGGCCAGCCGCAGCTTGTTCTCGCGCTTGGCGTGGCGGAAGGCGCGCACGAAGGGCGGCTGCGTCGCCATCGGCCGCAGCGCCTCGAGCTGCGAGAGATCGCGCCGCCAGCCCTTGCCCAGCCGCTGGTCGAGCAGCGCGGCCAGCGGCGGGTTGGCCTGCGCGAGCCAGCGCCTGGGCGTGACGCCGTTGGTCTTGTTGTTGAAGCGCTCGGGAAAGATCTTCGCGAAGTCCGCGAAGATCGACTGCTTCATCAGCTCCGAGTGCAGCCCCGACACGCCGTTGATCGAGTGGCTCGCGAGCACCGCCACGTAGGCCATGCGCACGCGGCGCTCGCCGGCCTCATCGACCAGCGAGAGCCGGCGCATCAGCTCGACGTCGTTGCCGTGCGTCTGCGTCACGGTGGCGAGGAAGCGCGCGTTGATGTCGTAGATGATCTGCAGGTGGCGCGGCAGGATGCGCCCGAGCATCTCGACCGGCCAGGTCTCGAGCGCCTCGTGCATCAGCGTGTGGTTGGTGTAGCTGAACACCTTCTGCGTGTGGGCCCAGGCCGTGTCCCAGGGCAGGCCGTGCTCGTCGAGCAGCAGGCGCATCAGCTCGGGCACCGCGAGCACCGGGTGGGTGTCGTTGAGGTGGATGCTGACCTTCTCCGAGAGCCGGTCGAAGCTGGTGTGGTTGCGCAGGTAGCGCCGCAGCAGGTCCTGCACGCTGGCGCTGCAGAAGAAGTACTCCTGGTGCAGCCGCAGCTCGCGGCCCGAGGGCGTGGAGTCGTCGGGGTAGAGCACGCGCGAGACGTTCTCCGAGTGGTTCTTGCTCTCCACCGCCGCCATGTAGTTGCCGCGGTTGAAGGCCGAGAGGTCGATCTCCTCGGTGGCGCGCGCCGACCACAGGCGCAGCGTGTTGGTGGCCTGCGTGCCGTAGCCCGGGATGATGGTGTCGTAGGCCACGGCGCGCACGTCGTGGGTGTCGACCCAGTCGGCCGCGCCGTAGGGGGCGTTGGTGCCCTCGCGCTTCTGCACGCGGCCACCGAAGCGCACGCGGTAGTTGACCTCGGGCCGCTTGAATTCCCAGGGATTGCCGCGCGTGAGCCAGTAGTCGGGCGTCTCCACCTGCTGGCCGTCGACGATGCGCTGGCGGAACATGCCGTACTCGTAGCGGATGCCGTAGCCCATGCCCGGCACGCCGAGCGTGGCCATCGAGTCGAGGAAGCAGGCCGCGAGCCGGCCGAGGCCGCCGTTGCCGAGTGCCGCGTCGGGCTCGCGCTCGGACAGCGCCTCCATGTCGACGCCGAAGTCGGCCAGCGCGTCGCGCACGGTGGCGTGCAGGTCGACCGCGAGCAGCGCGTTGGTGAAGGTGCGCCCGATCAGGAACTCCATCGACAGGTAGTACACGCGCTTGAGGTCCTGCGCATAGTTGGCGCGCGTGGTGGCCATCCAGCGCTCCACCAGCTGGTCGCGCACCGCGAGCGCGGTGGCGTAGAGCCAGTCGTCCTGGCTCGCGGCCACGGGGTCCTTGCCGACCGCGTAGATCAGCTTGTTGGCCACGGCGCGCTTGAAGGCCGCGACATCGCGGTCGGGATGGTCGTAGGCGAAGTCTTCGATCGTCATGGTGGGTGTGTCTTGTGTGCGGGTTGAACGGATGCCTGCGCCTTCTTCAGTGGGGCAGGGGCGTCGGTGCCTGGGCCGCGGCCAGCGCCTGCCGGTACACGGCCACGTACTGCGCGGCCGCGGTGGCCCAGTCGGCGGGGCGCCGCATCGCATGGCCGCGCACGCGCCGCCAGTCGGGTGCGCGCTGGTAGAGCGCGAAGGCGCGGCGTACCGCGCGATCGTAGTCCGCCGAGTCGAAACGGTCGAACACGAAGCCGGTGGCCTCGCCGCTGGCCATGTCCTCGAGCGTGCTGTCGACCACCGTGTCGGCCAGCCCGCCGACGCGGCGCACCAGCGGCAGGCTGCCGTACTTGAGGCCGTACATCTGCGTCAGGCCGCAGGGTTCGAACAGCGAGGGCACGAGGGTCACGTCGCCCGCGCCAAAGAGCTGGTGCGCGAGCGTCTCGTTGTAGCCGATGGTGACGCTGACCGCGTCGGGCGCGGCGGCCGCGCGCTGGCGGAAGGCGTCTTCGAGCCAGGCCTCGCCGCTGCCCAGCAGCGCGAGCTGGCCGCCCTGGGCGAGCAGCGCGTCGAGGCCCTGCAGCACCAGGCGCAGGCCCTTCTGTTCGGTGAGCCGGCTCACGAGGATGAACAGCGGCGCGTCGGGCCGCTCGGCCAGCCCGAGCTGGTGCTGCAGCACGGACTTGCAGCGCGCCTTGCCCGCCATGTGGCGGCCCTCGGGCGCCTGGTAGCCCTGCACCAGCGCCGGGTCGGCGGCCGGGTTCCAGACCTGGTCGTCGACCGCGTTGAGGATGCCGTCGAGCACGCCGCCGCGCTGGCGCAGCAGGCCGTCGAGGCCGCAGCCCTGGTCGGGCGTCTGGATCTCGCGCGCGTAGGTCGGGCTCACGGTGGTGAGCCGGTCGGCATAGGCGAGCCCGCCCTTCATGAACGAGAGCTGGCCGTGGTATTCGAGCCCGTTCATCTGGAAGGCCGGCGCGGGCAGGCCGAGCTCGGGGAAGTGCCAGGGCGCGAACAGGCCCTGGTAAGCGAGGTTGTGGACCGTGAAGACGCTGCCCACGCGCGGCCCGTCGACGCCGCGCGCGAAGGCCATGTAGGCCGGCGCGAGGCCCGCGTGCCAGTCGTGCGCATGGACCACCTCGGGCAGCCAGGCTGGATCGAGCCCCTGCGCGAGCTGGGCCGCGGCCCAGCCCAGCAGCGCGAAGCGCCGGTGGTTGTCGCCGTAGGGTTGCCGGTTGGCGTCCTCGTAGGGATTGCCGGGCCGGTCGAACAGCGCGGGTGCGTCGACCACGTAGGCCGGGATCGGCGGCGCACCGTCGATCTCGATGCGCCCCTGCAGCAGCCCGAAGCGTTCGCCCCAGGGCGCCGAAAAAGCCGCAACCGGCGCGAGCCCGCGCACGCCCGCCACGATGGCCGGGAAGCCCGGCAGCAGCACGCGCGCGTCCTGGCCCGCGGCCATCAGCGCGAGCGGCAGCGCGCCGGCGACGTCGGCCAGGCCGCCGGTCTTGAGCAGGGGGAAGAGTTCGGCGCTGACCTGGAGGACTCTCATCGGCGGCATCAGGCGGCGGGCGCCGCGGAGCGCTCCGCCAGCCGCTTGAGCATTTCGCGCGTGACCAGCACCACGCCCGTTTCCGTGCGCTCGAAGCGCGCGGCATCGGCTTCGGCGTCCTCCCCGATCACCATCTCGTCGGGGATCACGCAGGCGCGGTCGATCACCACGCGGCTGAGCCGGCAGCCGCGCCCGACCTCCACGTCGGGCAGCAGCACCGCCTCGTGGATGGTGCAGAACGAATGGATGCGCACGCCCGAGAACAGCACCGAGCTGCTGACCTGCGAGCCCGAGACGATGCAGCCGCCCGAGACGATGGTGTTGACCGTCATGCCATGGCGGCCGTCGTGGTCGAGCACGAACTTCGCCGGAGGCAGCTGCCGCTGGTAGGTCCAGATCGGCCAGTCGGTGTCATAGATGTCCAGCTCCGGGGTGATCGACGCGAGGTCGAGGTTGGCGGCCCAGAATGCATCAATCGTGCCCACGTCGCGCCAGTAGGCCTTGGCATCCGGCCCGCGCGCGGCGCGCGTGACGCAGGACATGCCGAAGGGATGCGCGAGCGCCCGGCCCTCGGCCACCGCGCGCGGGATGATGTCCTTGCCGAAGTCGTGGCTGGAGTTCGGGTCGCGGCTGTCTTCCTCGAGCAGCTTGTAGAGGTAGGCCGAATCGAACACGTAGATGCCCATGCTGGCCAGCGCCACGTCGGGATGGCCCGGCATCGCGGGCGGGTCGGCCGGCTTCTCGAGGAAGCTGGTGATGCGGCGGCTGTCGTCGATCGCCATCACGCCGAAGGCCGTGGCCTCCATGCGCGGTACCTCGATGCAGCCCACGGTGCAGCCGGCGCCGCTCTCGGCATGGTCCTTGACCATGATCGAGTAGTCCATCTTGTAGATGTGGTCGCCCGCGAGCACCACCACGTAGTCGTGCGGCGTGGAGCGGGTCTGGATGATGTCGAGGTTCTGGTAGACCGCGTCGGCCGTGCCGCGGTACCAGTGCTCGTCGCCCATGCGCTGCTGCGCGGGCAGCACGTCGACCATCTCGTTGAGTTCGGCGCGCAGGAAGCTCCAGCCGCGCTGCAGGTGGCGCATCAGCGAATGCGACTTGTACTGCGTGACCACCGCCATGCGGCGGATGCCCGAGTTGAGGCAGTTGGAGAGCGCGAAATCGATGATGCGGAACTTGCCGCCGAAATACACGGCCGGCTTGGCGCGCCGGTCGGTCAGCTGCTTGAGCCGGGAGCCGCGTCCGCCGGCCAGCACCAGCGCGATGGTGCGGCGCACGAGCTGGTGCGATTGCAGTGGCGCGCCGGGGGCGGCCGCGGGGGTCTTGGGGTCCATCCTGTGTCTCCGTTCGTTCGTGTGTCGTCAGAGTTTCTGTACGTGCCTGTGCCCGCTCGGGCCCTTGCACACTAGCACCGCCGCGCGGCGCGGGCTCCTACGTTGTTGCAATCCAGAGGCTCGAGGGCGGTATCTCGACCTCGGTGGCGTTCACCACCGAGGGCTCGGGGCCCGGGTCGATGGCGGGGTCGCTCGCGAGGACGCAGCGCCAGGCGCCGGGCGGCAGGCGGAACGGCTGCGCCCGCGCGCCCGCGTTCACGAGCAGCAGCCAGGCCGGCGCTGCCTTCGGTGTGGCTGGGGGGGTGGTCGATGTCGGTGTCTCCTTGGCGGTGCCTGCCTCCAGGCTGCCGAACAGGATTGCAAGGGCCGTGCCGCCTTCCCAGTCCGGCGGCTGCATCGGCGTGCCATCGGGCCGCAGCCAGCGGATGCCGGCCGTGCCCGGCGCGGGATCGGCCGGCCACCAGCGCGTGCTGCGCAGCACCGGTGCCGCGCGCCGCAGCGCGGCCAGCCGCGCCACGAAGGTGCTCAGCCGAGCCGGCTCGCCGGCCGGATCGGTGCTGCCGACCCAGTGCAGCCAGGTGGTCTCGTTGTCCTGGCAGTAGGCGTTGTTGTTGCCGTGTTGCGTGTGGCCGATCTCGTCGCCGGCCAGCAGCATCGGCGTGCCCTGCGACAGCATCAGCGCGGCCAGCAGCGCGCGCGAGAGCCGCAGTCGTTCGGCCCGCACCGCGGGGTCGTCGCTCGGGCCTTCCACGCCGCAGTTGCGGCTCAGGTTGTGGCCATGGCCGTCGCGGTTGTTCTCGCCGTTGGCCTCGTTGTGGCGCGTGTCGTAGCTCAGCAGGTCGCGCAGCGTGAAGCCGTCGTGCGCGGTCACGAAGTTCACGCTCGCGGCGGGCGAGCGCCCGTCGTGCGCGAACTGCGCGCTCGAGGCCGCGAAGCGGTGCGCGAAGTCGCCGAGGCCCGCGCGTCCCTCGCGGTCCTGGCGCAGCCAGAAGCCGCGTTGCGTGTCGCGGAAGCGGTCGTTCCATTCGAGCCAGCCCGGCGGGAATTCGCCGAGCCGGTAGCCACCGGGCCCGATGTCCCAGGGCTCGGCGATCAGCAGCGTGCGCGACAGCAGCGGGTCCTGCGCGATGGCCGCGAAGAAGGGCGCGCGAGGGTCGAAGCCCGTGGCCGTGGCGCGGCCCAGCACCGGCGCGAGGTCGAAGCGGAAGCCATCGACTCCCATCTCGCCGGCCCAGAAGCGCAGGCTGTCCATCACGAGCTGCAGCACGCGCGGCTCGCCGAGGTTCAGGCAGTTGCCCGTGCCGGTCCAGTTCTCGTAGAGCGCGCGGTCGTCGGCGCGCAGGTGGTAGTAGAGGGCGTTGTCGATGCCGCGCAGCGACAGCGTGGGGCCGAGCTCGTCGCTCTCGGCGCTGTGGTTGTAGACCACGTCGATCACCAGTTCCATGCCGCGCGCATGCACCGCGTCGGCCAGCGCGCGGAATTCGCCGGCCGGCGTGGTGCCGGGGCGGCCGCTCCAGTAGCGTGCCTCGGGCGCGAACCAGCCGATGGTGTTGTAGCCCCAGTGGTTCGTGAGGCCCATCGCGAGCAGCCGTTCCTCGTCGGCGCGGTGCTGCACCGGCATCAGGCTCAGGGTGGTGACGCCCAGGCGCTGCAGGTGGTCGAGCACGGCCGGCTCGGCGAGGGCGGCGTAGCTGCCGCGCAGGGGGGCGGGGACGGCGGGGTGCAGCTTCGTGTGGCTGCGGACGTGGAGCTCGCAGATGACGCGGTCGGTGGCGGGGATGCGGGCGTGGCCTGGGGCTCGAGTGGTCGAT
The DNA here is from genome assembly GCF_057809595.1 of Variovorax sp. FG153. Lineage (NCBI taxonomy): Bacteria > Pseudomonadati > Pseudomonadota > Betaproteobacteria > Burkholderiales > Comamonadaceae > Variovorax > Variovorax sp. FG153. The sequence goes on along the minus strand of NZ_JBMDKG010000076.1, from coordinate 500 downwards.
GGGGACACCACGCGGGCCTTGAGGGCGATGCTGGCGTTGTCCCGTGTGTCGCGCTGCGTCGGGTCTGCGGCGGCGTGGCCGTGGAAGAGGTCGCTGCCGTCGTAGCTTCCGACGATCTCGCGGGCGTAGGGGTCTAGCAGCAGCTTCGAGGGGTTGAAGCGGTGGCCGTCGCTCGGGGACCAGGGGCCGTGGACGCGGTAGGCGTAGACGAGGCCGGGGCGGGCGCTGGGGAGTTGGCCGTGCCAGATGCCGTCTGTGAACTCGGGGAGCTTGAGTCGCTGCTGTTCGTGGGCGCCTGTGGGGTCGAATAGGCAGAGTTCTACCTTTTCTGCGTGGGGGGCTGCCAGGGCGAAGTTGACGCCTGTCTGGGTTGCTGTGGCGCCCAGGGGGAAAGGTTGGCCTGGGTTCAGCACGATGGGTGAGGCTTTCTCTTGCTGAGGCTGTAGGCCGGGACTCGCCCCGGCGGGCGAGTCACTTTCTTTTGCTTCGCCAAAAGAAAG
>NZ_JBMDKG010000075.1:0-30628 GCF_057809595.1 Variovorax sp. FG153 | reverse complement strand
ATCCAGGGTTGGCGCGCGAGGCGGATCGAAGCTTTCATGGGTCTCCCGCGTCTTCAAAGTTCTGGAGAAGCGGAATACCTCTCGCAGGGACGCCACGCTGATACGCAGAGAAACAATTTTCAGATTCGGCGGGAGAGAGACCATCGCTGCCAGGGTCTGGACGACACTCCGACGGTGTCGGCCCGCCGGTCGACCGCGCCGACACTCTGCGCGTGCTGCGCGTGCTGCGCGTGCTGCGCGGCGCCTACGCTATAGCGGTCCAGCGTAACATGCGGGTTTTGCATGGGCTTTGCTTGCAGCCCTGGACGTCGGCGTCGAGGCTGCTGAACGTTACTGTCCAGGAGAAGCAATGAATCCAAGTCCACAGGTCGAGCCACCGCGGGCCGGAAGCGGACACCCAGCCGATTCGCTGCCTCTCGAATAGGATGCGCCGTCCAAGTACCGAACTCTGGCCGACTTCATCGACGAAGGGTTCTGTGTCATTCGACCGATCTTCAACGACCAGGGAGTGGGGGTCGACTACACGTTCTTGGAAGTGAATCGGAGATTCGAGACGGAGACCGGGCTGCGCCAGGCAATCGGAAGGCGGATGTACGAGCTCGCGCCGGCAAACGAACCGTTCTGGGCCGAGACCTACGGACGCGTCGCGCAAACCGGGGTGCCGACCAGATTCGAGCATCAGGCAGAGGCACTGGACCGCTGGTATGACGTGTTCGCGTTCCGGGTAGGCCGCCCCATCGAATGGCAGGTTGCACTCTTGTTTCGAGACATCTCCCATGAAGTTCGGGCTCGGACTGCTGCGGGAAATGCGGCTCGGCGGAAGGACGAGTTCATGGCCATCCTCGCGCACGAACTACGCAATGCTCTTTCGCCCATGCGTCTCGCCGTCCGGCTGGCTCGCATGGCGCCAGGCAAGGACGACGTGACCAGCGCTCTCGACATGATTGACCGGCAGATCACGCATCAGGAGGCGCTTATCACCGACCTCAGCGATCTCGGAGAGATCGCGCGCGGTGATCTCAAGCTTGGCATGACGCTGTGCGACCTAAGACAGGTCGTCGAGCTGGCATCAGACATGGCTAGAAATTCGATCGAGTCACGATCGCAGACCTACAAGAAGCATTTGCCCCATGAGAGTGTCATGGTCCGGGGTGACGTGCGCCGGTTGGTGCAAGCGGTTTCCAACCTGCTTCTCAACGCATCGAAATACACGCCCACAACTGGCAAGCTCGTAGCGAGCATCAGCGTTGAAGGAAGAGCCGCGGTCATAAAGGTCAAAGACAACGGGGCAGGCATTCCCGCCAACCGTCTCGCAGACATCTTCGACCTGTTCTCCCAGATCGATGCCACTCGGCACCGCTCGGAAGGAGGGCTTGGCATAGGTTTGGCCGTGGCTCGAAGCGTGGCTCAGCTTCACGGAGGAACCATTGAGGCGCACAGCAATGGTCCCGGAACGGGTAGCGAGTTCGCATCACCCTGCCTCTGGCGGACGACCGCGCAATGCACCGAGCTGGCCGGACTTCAAGCCCAAATACAGCATTGTCTGCATGCATTTCCTGTGGGGATTTTGTGGGGATTTGCATCGCTCGCTGCTTGACAGCGAGAGAGTCGGCCTTGTAACTTCAGGTCGTCTCCTCAAGCAGCCTCGGCTGCACTTCGCCCGCCGGGCTCCCCCGCGCGGGTATTTTTGTCGAGCGCCAGGCAACGTCTGGTCTATGGCACCTAGATGGACTCTGTCGGACTCCTTCGCCTCTGAGACTGCGCGCTCAGCGCATGCCCATCCATCGGACACATAGGGGATGTTGCCGGGATTTCAGGTTGTACCTCGGAGGGGATCGCTCTGCACCTCATGCCCGTAGCTTGTCGTCGTCGAAAGGTAGCGTGCACATGATGCGGAGGGCATGCAGTCGCTCGGCAGCATTCGTGAAGGCGGCTTCGAGTTCCTCATCGGTCACCTCTGGATGTCCAGCCGGTGGACAAAGATGGGCCGGTTTTTTTCGTACAACCCGTCAAGTTTTTTGCAGGCCAACGAGTCATACCGTGGAGGCAATCTCCTCCGTGAGATACGAGTCTTCCAGCGCGCACCTGCCGTCAGTTCGATTTCGGCGGGCAAGTCCGCTGCTTGGGATATGCCGGCAATTTGGAGGCTAGCGATCTTCGCGTGTATGAAACATGCGAACGATGTAGATCGTGTCCGCATCAATGTGGTAGCGGAGTTCGTAAGTTCCCACCAGCAGGCGTCGGACTTCGTGCGGCTGAAAGCCTTCGAGCAGACGGCCGATGCGAGGATTCGCCAGCAGGGTAGCCGGCGCCGCTGCGAGCATCTGCACCGTGCGCGCTGCGGCGTCCGGGTTGGCCGGCTCGAGAAATTCATGCAGGCGCTGGAGGTCGGACAACGCCTTCGAGGTCCAACGGACTTCCATTACCTGGATTTCGGAACAGGCAACGGCTGGGCAGTCCCCAAGGATTGCGCCCACCGATGAACCTCACCATGCTCCACGGTGCGTCCTGCTCTGATGTCGGCAAGACCTTCCAAGGTGAGGCGCCGGCGCTCGTTCTCCTGCTCGACCCATGCCGAAAGCGCCTGTTTGACCACCCACGCGCGCGATCGATCGAGTTCCGCAGCGTAGCCGTCGATCTGGTCTGCGAGTTCAGTCGACACGTGGGCCGTGATCACCTTGGTCGATGCAGATTGAGTCATAAGTAAATCATATCGAATCAAGACGACTCGATCAAGTATGGGTAGGGTTTCGACGCTCAGACGTCCCTGGCTCAACGCAGAGTGGTTACACAGGAAGCGCGGCGCGGCAGAGATTCCGCATTCCTCGCGCGAGCCGATCCACATCGATGCGGACCGTTGCTGCGCTGCTTCACGTCGCGAGCAGCGGCATCCATTGCACCGCGAGCGCGCCGATCGCCGTCTGCGCGCTCGCGCCATGCCACAGCGGCTGCGTGTTGTCGATCGTCGCGCGCGCATCGGTGCGAAGCCGGCCGCTCCACGAGCGCGCGAGCACATAGCCTCCCATCAACAGCAGCACCGCGAGGTGGAAGCCCTGGTAGCCCAGCAGCATCGCCACGCCCGCGCTCCATGCCTGCGCGCGCGGATCGAGGCCGGTTTGCGCATGGCTCCAGAGGTCGACGCCGAAGCCCGCGGCCGCACAGGCCATCGCGAGCATGACCAGCCAACGCAGGCCACGTTGTCGCGCTGCGTCGTCATGGCGCAGGCCGCGCGTCGCGAACACCAGCGCGAGCGAGCCCGCGAGCATCAGCAGCACGGCCGCGGCGGGCCAGCGCAACGCCGGCAACGCGGCACCGGCCGGCGGGCAGATTTCGGCTGCCATCGACACATGCACGTGTGCCCACAGCAGCGAGGCAAAGATGCTCATGTCGACCGCGACCAGCACCACCATGCCCCACCATGAGTGCGAGGCGCGGCCGACCGCGCCGACCGGCAGCCGTCGGCCATGCCCCACATCGGCCGTGGACACGGGCGGCGGGCTGTCCGCCCCCCAGAGCCAGAACACGATGACCCCCACCGCGAGCACGCCGCACAGCCCCGCGAGCAGCACCTGCTCGACCGTCAGCAGCAGGAAGAAGCCGGCCGTGCCCGCGGCCGCCACCAGCGGCGACCAGCCGTCGGTGGGCAGGCGCAGCAGGTGCAGCGGCCGCGCATCGCGCGGGCTCGTGACCAGCGTCTCGCGGCCGCCGAAGACCGTGCCCGGCAGCCAGTGGCGGCCTTCCTCGACCTCGCGCGCCAGCGCGGGACGGCGCCACAGCGGATAGCGCGAGGCGATCTCGGGAATGCTGCGCACCGCGTACTCGCGCGCGGGCAGCCATTCGAGCGTGCCCGCGTTCCAGGGGTTGCCGTGTTCGCGCCCGGGCTTGCGCAGCGTGCGCGCCACGTCGACGACGAACAGCAGCACGCCCGCGGCGAACACGAAGGCGCCGATGGTCGACAGCAGGTTGAGCGCGTTCCATCCGAGGTCGCCCGGGTAGGTGTAGACGCGCCGCGGCATGCCCATCAGGCCCGCGATGTGCATCGGGAAGAAGGCGAGGTTGAAGCCGCCGAATATCAGGCCGAAGGCCCAGCGCCCGCACCGTTCCGAGAGCCGGTGGCCGTTGAACAGCGGCGCCCAGTGGTAGAGGCCCGCGAACACCGGGAACACCATGCCGCCGATCAGCACGTAGTGCAGGTGCGCGACGATGAAGTAGCTGTCGTGCGCCTGCCAGTCGAAGGGCAGCACCGCCACCATCACGCCGGTGAGTCCGCCCAGCACGAAGATGAAGTGGAAGCCCAGCAGGAACAGGGTGGGCGTGTCGAGCCGGATGCGGCCGCTCCAGAAGGTGGCGATCCACGAGAACACCTGCAGGCCGCTGGGCAGCGCCACCGCGAAGCTCGCGGCCGACACCAGCCGCAGCGACCAGGTCCCCAGGCCGGCCGTGAACATGTGGTGCACCCACAGCAGGAAGCTCAGGGCGCCCACGGCCATCAGCGCGATCACCACCGCGCGGTGGCCCACCAGCGGCGTGCCCGCGAGCGTGGCGGCCATCATCGAGACCAGGCCAGCGGCCGGCAGGAAGATGATGTAGACCTCGGGGTGGCCGAAGAACCAGAACAGGTGCTGCCACAGCACGGGATCGCCGCCGCGCGCGGCGATGAAGAAGGGCCAGTCAAAGGCGCGCTCCATCTCGAGCAGCAGCGTGGCCGCGATCACGGCCGGGAACGCAAACACGATCATCAGCGCGCTGACCAGCATCGCCCACGCGAAGATCGGCATGCGCGCGAGCGTCATGCCCGGCGCGCGCGTGAACAGGATGCCGATGATCAGCTCGATCGCGCCCGCGATCGCCGAGATCTCGATGAAGCCGATGCCCAGCAGCCACCAGTCGGCGCCGCGCCCCGGCGAGAACTCCTTGCCGGTGAGCGGTGGGTACATGAACCAGCCGCCATCGGGCGCCTCGCCGAAGAACAGCGTGCCGAAGAACACCAGGCCGCCGATCGCATAGGCCCAGAACGCATAGGCCGACAGGCGCGGAAAGGGCAGGTCGCGCGCGCCCAGCATGCCCGGCAGCAGGTAGACCGCGATCGCCTCGACGATCGGCACCGCGAACAGGAACATCATCACCGTGCCGTGCATGGTGAAGAGCTGGTTGTAGGTCCTGGGGTCGATCAGGTCGTTGTCGGGCACGGCGAGCTGCGCGCGCATCACCAGCGCGAGCACGCCGGCGAGCACGAAGAACAGCATCGCGGTCGCGATGTAGAACACGCCGATCTGCGTGTTGTTGACGGCCGAGAGCCGGCGCCAGCCCGAGGGCGGGCGCCAGGCGCGCTCGAGCGCGTCGCGCCCGGCTTCGGGTTGCGGCGCGTTGGCCACCGGGTCCAGGGGGGCGTTCATGGCGGTGCTCATTGCAGCTGCGCGAGCCAGCGCGCGATCGATTGCAGCGTCGGATCGTCGATCCGTTCGTGGGAGGAAGGCATGCGCGCGCCCGGCTTGGCCTGCTGCGTGTGCGCGACCCAGGCCGCGAGCTGGTCGGGCGTGTTGGGCACGGTGCCGGCGCCGAGGTAGAGCCGGCTGCCGACGTGCGTGAGGTCGGGGCCGAGCCGGCTCTCCTCGCTCACGCCGCGCACCGTGTGGCAGGCGTTGCAGCGGTTCGCGAGGAAGGCGTCGCGCCCGCGCGCGAGGTCGGCCGTCAGGTCGGTGCCAGCCGGCCGCGCCTGCGCCGCGAGCCAGGCATCGAAGGCCGCGGGTTCCTCGGCCACCACGTGCAGCGCCATGCGCGCGTGCTGCTCGCCACAGTACTCGGCGCATTGGCCGCGCCAGGCGCCGGGCCCGTCGGCCTGCAGCAGCAGGTGCTGTACGCGGCCCGGCAGCATGTCCATCTTGCCGCCGAGCGCGGGCACCCAGAAGCTATGGATCACGTCGGCGCTCGTGAGGCCGAAGTACACCGGCCGGCCCGCGGGTATGCGCACCTCGTTCGCGGTGCGGATCTCGGCACCGCTGGCCGGGTCGCGGTAGCGCACCTCCCACCACCACATGTGGCCCGTGATGCCGATCACCAGCGCATCGGCCGGTGGCACCGGGCGCCACGCGGGGCGATGGCGCTCGTCGTAGAAGAACAATGCGACCAGCACCACGGCCGGAAACGCGAGGCCGCCGCCATAGAGCCACCACCGGGCCTGCGCGCGCGGCATCGCACGCGGTGCGTTCCGGCGCGCGCGGCGCACCGCGAGCGCGAGCAGCGCCATCACGAGCACGAAGATCGCGGCGGTGCCGCCGATCAGCACCCAGCTGACCTCGAGCAGCATGTCGGCCACCGGTCCCGCGGCATCGAAGGCCGAAGGCGAGGGCGGCGCGGTGGCGGAACGGCTCATTCGAGCGCCAGCAGGTAGGCCGCCATGTCGCGCGCGTCGCGCGGCGATACGCCCATCGACGGCATCGCGGTGCCGGGCACCAGCGCGGCCGGTGCCTCGATCCAGCGCGCGAGCGTCTCGGGCCGGTTCGGCAGGTGGCCCGCGATGTAGCTTCGGCGCCCGAAAGCATCGAGTGGCGGCGCGAGGCTGGCGCGCGCGGCCGGCACCTTCGGGATCGCATGGCAGCTGCCGCACTGGTATTGCGCGAGCAGTTCGCGCCCGCGTTCGAGTTGGGCCGCGGGCGCATCGCCGTGAGGCAGCGGCGTGGGCCCGAACGCGGGCAGGCCGCGGCCCGAGAGTTCGCAGCCGCCCGCGAGCCCGACGGCCGCCACCGATAGCGCGGCCAGCGCGGCGCGGCCGCGGCGTGCGCGAGGCGGCGGGCAGGCGGGCGACGCATGGGGCATGGCCGATTCTTGCTGGGGCGGACGCGGTTTGCGCCGACAGAGCGGCCCGCACCCGCGTCGGACAATGCCGCCACATGAATGCGCCCAAGACCGTCGCGCTGACCCTGGCCGCGCTGGCCGGCGGCGCCGCAATCGGCGCGGCGGTCATGGTATGGGGCGGCGTCTACGACGTGGCCTCGAACGTGCAGCACACGCAACCCGTGTATTCGCTGCTCGAGACCGCGATGCGCCAGTCGGTGCGCTGGCGCGCGCGCGGCATCGAGGCGCCACCGCTGGGCGATGCGCGGCAGCTCGCGCAGGGCGCCGCCTGCTATCGCGCGCGCTGCGTGCAATGCCATGGCGCGCCGGGCGTGGCGCAGGACGACATCGGCAAGAGCATGCAGCCGCTGCCCGGCCCGCTGGTCGACGCGCGCCAGCGCTGGAGCGCGCGCGAGCTCTACTGGCTCACGCGCAACGGCATCAAGATGAGCGGCATGCCGGCGTGGGAATACCGGCTCTCCGACGAGGAGCTGTGGGCCGTGGTGGCCTTCGTCGAGCGGCTGCCCGACATGACGCCGCGGGCCTATGCGCAGGCCACGGCCTTCGAGCCGGTGCCCGGCACGCCGCGCAGCGGGGCGACAGGTGCACCGATCGGCTGCAATGCGTTGGCCAGCCGTCCCGCGACGCGGCCAGGCGATGCATTTCGCGGGCGCACCGCGCTGACGCAGTACGCCTGCAATGCTTGCCATGCGATCCCCGGCGTCACGAGCTCGCAGCCGAACGTCGGCCCGCCGCTGGCCGGCATCGGCCAGCGCGGCCTGATCGCGGGCCGGCTCGCCAACACGCCCGAGAACATGGTGCGCTGGCTGCGCCACACGCGCGAAATCGATCCGCTCACGGCCATGCCTGAGATGGGCGTGGCAGAGCAGGATGCGCGCGACATCGCGGCCTACCTGGGCACCTTGAACTGAACCGTCGCTGCTCAGGGCAAACACACCCCGCGCGGATGGCTGGCCGCCGCCTCGCCGGGGCCGTATTGCGCCTTGCTTCAGCCCATTGCCGGGATGGACGGCGACGTGTTGCGCCAGATGGCGATGAAATCCGGGCTTCCGTTGAGCGCGCGGGAGTACAGCCAGGGCGGCGTGATCTTCTCGTGCGGAAGCGACAAGATGGGTTTGCACCGATGTACCTGTTCGTTGCCGATGAAGATGTACTCTTCACAATTTCGGAGGATGGCAGCCTCGTCCACGCCTGTGACGCTCCCCCCTCGTTGGGGAGCGGCTTCATCGAAGCGGTGCGTGACCCAGCAGGCGATGACCACCTGCGGCCGGTACGTGGCGACCGCACGCTCGGCATCAAGTTTTTCGACGTGATTCCCATAGCGAATCGTCGGCTGACCGATCGATTGATAGTACGCGCCGATCGTCGGGTCTTCCTGCTGGCGGTTGTCGGTGGCGGGGATGGAGAGCGCCTGAGCCAGCATCCCATGACCCGCACCGATCTCTATCGCGCTGCGGCCGGCAAGACGCGCGCGCAGAAACTTCAGAAGTTCCGTTGTAGGCAAGCCGTAGATGCCATGACGTACCCCAAACAACAGCCGTTCTTCGGCCGTGGTCTGCGCAAGCTCGCGGGCATCGCGAACCAGAAGCTGACCCTTGGCATCCAACAGAAGGTGCGCGAGGTCTCGCGTCTTTTTTGGATCGAGGACGAAGGCTTCGCTGGCGTTGCTCATGCCGCGATTGTCAGTGAAGCAAGGCGTGATGGCATTCGCTCACATCAAGCCCAACGGCGAAGCGGGGCTGTGGCCTGGTGGTGCGGGCGAAACGTCCGGCTTTCCGGCCGCTTTCCGCTCGTGGTCGCAGCAATGCTGACGATTCAAGAAGATGAAGCTGCCGCGCCCGCGCCCCGGCCGTCAGGCCGTGGCGCACTCAGGCTCTGCGCGCCTCGATCGGCTCATGAGGGCCCAATCGACGCATTTTGTCGTACAAGGTTTTGCGTGGCACGCCCAGCCGCTCTGCCGCGGCCGCGGCCGAGCCGTTGCACGCCTCGAGCGCCTCGTGGATCAGGTAGCGTTCGAACCGGGCCATCTGCTCATCGAGCGAACGTTCGCCTTGCGTCATGCCGCGCGCGGCCTCGTTGCCGTCCCACAGTCCGAGCACGAAGCGATCTGCGATGTTGCGCAACTCCCGCACGTTGCCGGGCCAGGCATGCGCCATGAGCGCATCGAGATGGTGGGGTGCCACGACCGGCAGCTCTCGCTCATGGCGCAGCGCGGCCTGCATGGCGAAGTGGGTGAACAGTAGCGGAATGTCCTCGCGTCTTTCGCGCAGCGGCGGAAGATTCAAGACCACGACGCCCAGGCGGTAGTAGAGGTCGTCGCGGAACTTGCCTTCGCGCGCTGCGGCCAGCAGGTCGGCCTTGGTCGCGGCGATGACCCGGCTGTCCATCGGTCGCAGTTCGTTCGACCCCAGGCGCTCGAACTGGCGCTCCTGGAGGGACCGCAGCATCTTGACCTGCAGGTTCATCGGCATCGTCTCGATCTCGTCGAGAAACAGCGTCCCGCCGCGCGCGTGTTCGATCTTCCCGATGCGCCGCTTCGCAGCGCCGGTGAAGGCGCCTGCCTCGTGGCCGAACATCTCGCTTTCGAACAACGCCTCGGGCATGCCGCCGCAGTTGATGGCCGCAAAGTTGCCTTCCTTGCGCCGACTGCAATCGTGCAGGCAACGCGCCACGAGTTCCTTGCCCGTTCCGGTCTCTCCGAGAATCAGGACGTCGGCATCGGAGTTGGCCACGTCCAGCACCAGGCGTCGCAACCTGTGCATGGCCGAGGAGCGACCGATGAGCTTCGCCTCGATCGATTCAAAACCCGCGATCCTGCGCCGCAGATGTTCGACTTCCAGGCTCAACGCGCGCTTGTCCAGCGCGCGCTGGACAACTTCGGTCAGCTGGTCGGGAGAGAAAGGTTTCTCGAGGAAATCGTACGCCCCCAGGCGCATCGCCTGCACCGCCATCGTGATGTCGCCATGGCCAGTCACGAGGATCACAGGCAGGCTCGGATCAAGCTTCAGGGCGTGTGAAAGCAGCGCCAGGCCGTCGATGCCCGGCAGCTTGACGTCCGTGACCAGCACGCCCGCAAAGCCCGGTGTCAGCTTCTGAAGTACCTGTTCGGCCGAACCGAAGCCGGTGACGCGAATGCCGGCGAGCTGTAGCGCCTGCGTGCTGCCCAAGCGCACGGGCGGATCGTCTTCGACGTAGAGAACTTCGAGGTTGCGCGTTTCAATCATGAAGTGTCCGTTCCTCTGCTTTTCGCAACGTGACGGAGAAGACCGCCCCGCCGAGATCGCTGCGAGCGGCGCGCAGCAGTCCACCGAAGTCGCGAACGATGCCGGCGGAGATGGCCAGGCCGAGGCCCAATCCGAGGCCTTGCTCCTTGGTGGTGAAAAATGGCTCGAACAGCCGTGGCATGACGTCCGGCGCAATGCCGGTACCGTTGTCATGAACTTCGAGCACGACACCGTCGGGTGCACTGCGCGCCACCACTCGCACGCAGCGCGGATCGACGCCCGCGGAGGCCGTGGCGTCGAAAGCGTTCACCAGCAGGTTGACCAGCACCTGTTCGAGCCGATTGCCTTCGCACAGGGCATGCAGGCCGGGTTCGATCTCCTGCGACAACGCGACGCGCTCCTGGCGGATGCGCTGGCTGAGCAGAAACAGCGCGTCGGCGACGGTGTCGGCCAGCGCCACCGATTGCAGCTGGACGGTCGACCGTCGCGCAAACTTCTTCAGCTGCGAGGTGATCTGGCCCATGCGGTCTGTAAGGTCGCAGATGGTGCGAAGGTTGAGATCGACCTGGTCGGTGTGTCCGCGCTCGAGAAAGACGACCGCATTGGCGGACAGCGTGCGCAGCGCGGCAAGCGGCTGGTTGAGTTCGTGCGTGATGCCCGCGGACATCTGGCCGAGCACGGCCATCTTGCCGGTCTGCACCAGGTCGTCCAGCGTGCTCTTGAGGATGTCCTCGGCGCGCTGGCGCTCGGTGATCTCCGTCTGCAGGTGTTCGTTGGCATGGCTCAGCGCTTCGGTGCGGGCTCGCACCATCTGCTCGAGCTCGTCGTAGGCGCCTTGGAGCGCCTCTCGTGCTGCGAGCCGTTGGTGCACGATGCGTCGGCGCTGCTGGATGTACAGCACCAGGAGCGTGAGGAACACCAGTGCGAACGCCGTGCCTGCGGCCGATGTGCGCGCGATGGCGTGCACCGGTTTCATGTCTGACAGGATGATCAGCTTCCAGTCCGTGCCTTCGACGGGGCGGCTGTCCAGCAGGTAATCGGGTCCGAAAGGCTCTTGCGTCGCGGACCGGCGCGGCCCATCGGCGTTCAACTGCACCACCATGGCGTTGCCACCCGACAGCGGTCGATGTTCGCGCATGTCGATGGGGCGCAGCGCGCCTGCTTCCGTGTACTGCCTGGTCTGCGCGAGCTGCTGAAGGGTTTCGCTCGACAACGGACGCAAGGCGCGGAACTTCCAGGCCGATTCGGACGCGAGGAACACGACCCCGTTCCCATCGATGGCCAGCACCTTGTCGGTGGAGCGTGACCATGCGGCATCGAGCTTGTCGAGGTTGACCTTGACGGTGGCCACGCCGAGTTGGCGGTTTCCGTCGACGATGCCGTGCGAGAAGTAGTAGCCGGGCTCGCGGCTGACCGTCCCGATGCCATAGAAACGTCCGGGCATGCCTCGCACTGCGTCCTTAAAGTACGGGCGGTAGGAGAAGTTCATGTCCACGAAGCTGCTGCCTGGCTGGTTCCAGTTGCTGGCGGCGAGCGTGAGGCCCGTGGTGTCCATCACGTAGACCGCGGAGGCCTGCGCATGCGCATTGACCGTCTCGAGGTACACGTTCGCTTCGAGCTGCAGGGTCCGGTCGGTCGGCGCGCGCAGCAGGTCGAGCACGTCGGGGCTGAGTGCAACGACCTGCGGCAGATACTCGTAGCGGCTGAGTTCGCTGCGCAGGCTGGTGGAATAGATGTCGAGCCGGTGCAACGTCCCTTGCTGCAGTGCACGGATGCCCGTGCGCTCCCCGATCAGATACGCCAGCGCACCGCCCGCGGCGATCAGGCACAGCCATGCACCCACCGCGGTCCAGCGGCGCCAGCGGGTGGTGGTCGAGGTGGTTGTCGTACCCTTGAAGCGCGCAAGCACGGCCTGGTCTCGCAGATCGTCGGGGGAGCCCGCGAAGCCATGGCGGTACGGTGCGGACAGCTTCAGCACGGCGCGACCTGCCGAAAGCAGCATTGACACGAGAGTGAGGGGCGGAGGGCTGCGCGAATACGTAAACAGCGGACGATCGTACGCAGAGCCTCGCGATTCGCCGAGGCGGAATTACCCTGCATCGGCGTTCTCTCGTGCATCACCGAGGTGCATCAATCCGCGTACACGCCCGCAGCCTTGATGACCGGGCCGAAACGCGCGACCTCGGCCTGTACGAACTTCTTGTGTTCCGCCGGCTCCACGCGCTTGTCGGTCACGACCACCGCGCCCAGGCCTTCCTCCTTCTTGATGAACTCCGCATCCTTGAGCGCGACCTTCAATGCGTCGTTGAGCTTCTTGAGCACCAGCGCCGGCGTGCCCTTGGGCGCATACAGCCCATGCCAGATCGTGACCTGGAAGCTCTTCAGGCCCGACTCGTCGAGCGTGGGCAGATCCTTCAATGCCGGCGTGCTCAGGCGCTTGAGCGTCGTGACCGCATAGGCCTTGACCTTCTTGGCTTCGATCTGGCCTGTGGTGTTGGTGGTCTGATCGCACAGCAGGTCGATCTGGCCGCCGAGCAGGTCTGCGATGGCCGGTGCCGTTCCCTTGTAAGGCACGGTGGTCATCTCCGCCTTGAGCTCGCTCTGCAACAACAGGCCGCACAGGTGCGAGGCCGAACCGATGCCGGCGTTGCCAAGATTGGTCTTGCCGGCGTTCTTGCCGATCCACTCCCGCAGTTCCTTGAAGCTGTTGGCCTCGAGCTGCGGCTTACCGATCACGGTCATCGGCACGTCGTTGATCATGCCCAGGTACTCGAAGTCGGTCTCGTAGTTGTAGGGCAGCTTGCGATAGAGCACGGGGGTCGTGGCCATGCCGACGTGCGTGAGCAGCAGCGTGTAGCCGTCGGCCTTGGCGCGGGCGACCTTCGCATTGCCGATGGTGCTGCCCGCGCCGGCGGCGTTGTCGATCACGATCGTTGCGCCGTCGAGCGGCTTGCGCAGCGCTTCGGCGAGGTCGCGCGCCACGCGGTCGGTGGGGCCGCCCGCGGCGAAGGGCACGACGATGGTGATGGGTTTGCCGCCGGGAAAGTCCTGCGCGTGCACGCCCAGGGACACGGTGACCGCGGCAAGAACGGCCAGGCTTCGTTTGAAAATCGATCGGTTCAAGGAAATGGCTCCGGTGGAAAGAAAAGAGGTCGGTCGGACCGCCGCCGCGAGATCGACGGCGGTCTTCGCGGGTCAGGTCGGCGATGTCAGAGCATCGACGGCGTGATCTGCTTGGTGACGTCGAACAGCAGGTTCAACGGCGAGGGGCCGAAGGACAGCCAGGTGCCACTCAAGGGTTGCTGGCCCACGCCGGGCTTGGTCCAGTCGCACACGCCATCGGGGAAGGCGGCAGTCAGACGGGCCCATTGCGTGGGCGTGAAGAACACGCGGTAGTCCGAGGGGTTCAGCGGCTTGAGCTGGCACTTGGCGATGTCGTCGGTCAACGGGCCGCCGGCGGCCATGCGCGGCGTCGTGCCGGCCGGATAGAAGGTGTTGCACGCGCTCGCGCCGAAGGCGGTCTGCTCTTCCGTGTACTTCAGGCCGTTGTTCCAGCACGCGTCCTTCAGGTCGGCCGGCCGTGCGGCGGCGATCTTCTGTGCAAGCGGACGGTCGGAGCGGTCTGCCTTGCTGGCGCGCAGCCAGACGTCCATCGCATCGAAGGCCTCGGCGCTGCTCGCGCCCTTGGTCCACATCACGTGGTTGTCGATGTTGCCGTTGGCACGGCGCAGCCGCTCCCGCATCGAGAACGAGTGGATCTTGGTGTGGATGTCTCCGCCCACCGTGCCGTCGTTGTAGTCGCGCAGGTCGATGATCGCGGTGGAGGCCAGTCCCCCCGCGCCATTGACGATGCGCCCCGACTGGTAGGCGCGGGTCAGCGCATCGAGGTCGCCCACGGTGCGCTTCGTGGTGCGATTCATGTCGCGGTCCACGCCGCCAGCGCGCTCGTTGAGATCGATGAATTTGTCGATGCCGAGCTTGCCCTCGTTGAGCGCGTTCAGGCCGTACTGGATGCCCACGTTGTCGATCGGGCGCAGCGCGAAGCCTTCGGCGGTCTTGCCGTAGACGTTCACCGTGTGGTCGAACACCGTGGCGCGCGCACCCGTCGGGTTCGTCGCGGCGTTGTAGCGCTTCTCCACCGGCACGCCAGCGGGGAAGGACACGGTGGGATCGAGCCGCCCGGCCTGTCCGCTCATGTTGGAGATGTTGCCGATCTGCAGGTAGCCCGAGATCGCCTGCTTTTCGGCCGCGGTGTAGTTCAGCGCCGCGGTGGCCGGGTCGTTGAAGTAGTTGTTGAGCACGCGCGAGTCGTGCAACTTGAAGATCGTGGAAGAGGTCACGTCGGCGAACACCTGGCTCACCACCACGCCGTCGAAGAGGCCGGGGTAGTTGTCGCTGGTCTGGTGGCTCTGGTAGGAGCCGCCCGAGCCACCGGTGCCGATGGTGTAGGTGGGCGTGCCGAAGTTTTCGATGAACCGCTCCTTGACCATGGCGATGGTCTCGGACGACAGCTGGTCGTTGCAGTTCGTGCCGAAGACGTTCAGCGTGGAGGTGGTCACCGCGAGCCCGCGGCTTTGGTAGGTCGGATTGATCAGCGTGGCGAAGTCGTTGCCTTGCTGGAACCAGCCGCCCTGGCAGCCGCCGCCGAGCGGATAGATCAGTCCGCCCTTCCAGCCCGCGGTACGGTAGGTCGGAGACGGGGGCGGCTCATTGAGCACGTCGTGCAGGATCGCCGACTGGTAAAGGCCGCGGTTGATGGTGCCGCTCTCCAGCCGGATCACGTACGGCACCTGCTTGCCGTCGATGGCGAGGTAGGCGATGTTGGCCGGATAGGCACTCAGGCTGCCGGGCTCGAAGCGCGTGTTGGTGCCCGCGGTGGTCCGGTAGTAGTAGTCCACGCGCGTCTCGACCGAGCACTTGCCGTCGTCGAGCGACTTGAGCTTCTGGCCGCCCATGCGCGTGAAAGTCTCGTAGCCACACACGAAGGGCTCCTCGTGCGGCCCCGAGATCACGGGGCCGGTGATCGGATAGGCCGTCAATGCGAGCGTTGCCTTGTAGCCGCCGTAGCTCGCGACCAGCTCGTTGGCACCGGTCTTCAGTCCCGTGACCTTGCCCACCAGCCTTCCGTTCGCGGGATTGGGCGCGAAGGCGGCCGTGACATCACGCCCGTCGACCGTCACCGACAGGCTGCCGGGTGACTGCTCGCTCAACAACTCGAGCTCGACGAGTGCGTCGTCTCCGGTCACCAGCTGAGGCGGCGACGACAGCACACCGACCTTCAGCGTTGCCCCTGCCGGTGGCGTGGCCGGATCGGGGTTGCCGGGGTCCGTGGGATTGCCGCCACCACCGCCGCCGGCGATGGGCGGTATGAATCCACCGCCCCCGTCGCTTCCGCCGCCGCAGGCGGCAAGGATCAGGGCGGCCAGCAGGGTGCTGATGCGCAGTGGTGCCTTCGCCTTGGCGAAGCGGGTCTCGATCTCGGGTCTTGCGGTCATTCTCTCGGTCTCCGTTGTGGTTCTGGTTGCAGGGAAGGAAAGCGGGAAGCGGCTGGCCGGGCGCGCCCGCCATGGGATGGACATGCGGCGGCGCGACCCGGCGAAGCGGGGTCGTTGGCCTTGCGGCGCATGTCAGGGCAGGGGCAGAGGCGGGTGTGGACGCGGGCGCTCAGGCAACGAAGCGGGAGGCCGCGTGGAAGGGCTGTGTAAGGGGATGTGGCGCATGGTTGTCTCCGTCCTCTGTCTTGGGGATGCGCTCTGGAATAGCAACGCGTGTGCCACGCCGGCCTTGCGGTGCAAGTCGTTGAAATGAATGGGGTTTTCTGGCTCGCCCTCAGGTTTTCCCGCGGTTTTTCGGCTGGAAGTCCAGCCGCGGCGGGCATGGGGTGGCCGGGAATCCGCACACGGCCCCTCCAGGCAAATCGCCGACAGAGCGTTGCGCTCGATGCAGACATCGCGCCCGTGCCGAGGGCCTGCAATCTTTGGCAGCCCGATCCCGGGCCACGAGATCATTCGAATTGGAGGGAGTCGACGATGAACCTTGCTCGCCTTGTTGCCGGTACCGTCGGGGCCGGCGCGCTCATTGTCTGGAACGCGGCGGCTCATGCCCAGCAGCCCCCGGCGTCCAGCCAACCCTCTCCAGGGACGACCCAGGTTGCCTCATCGGGGCGCACGCTCGCCAGCTCCAGACTGGCGACGGACATCCTCAACCGCATCGCAGGCCATGTTCGTACGGTCAAGGGTTGCCAAACGCTGTCCGAGGTGCGCATGGAGGTGATGCCGCGCGGCTATGTGCCGGTGCAGCCCGCCGTGTCTGCCAACTCGCGTGGGGGCCACTTCGAACGCTGGAGCGTGAACGCCTGCGGCGAGCGCCAGCTGTTCCAGATCGGCATGTGGCCCGCGCAGCGCGGAGGCAGCGATTTCGCGGTGACTCCGCTGGCTCTCGCGTCGGCTCCCTCGGGGGCGGGCGCAGCCGCTGCGCGTCCTGTTCCGTCCACCGCGTCTTCTTCCGCATGGCACGGCCGCTACGTCTGGGAAGAGTCGGTCGGCCGCATCGGCGGCTCGGCGCCCTCCGAGGGCGTGGCCGCGTTCATCGAACACACCCTGGTGCTCGGGCCTTCCGCGGGCGCGACGAGTTGCGCGCTCAACGGCGATGGCTACCAGACCCATCGACGCATCATTTGCACGGCGACTCCCGAGGGACAGTCGCTCGCGATCAAGTTCTACAAGTTCGCTCCCGGCAACGCGCTGGGGCGCCATCAGGTCGGCGAGCGCCTGTTCACGTTGACGCGAGGACCCGAGGGGCTCACGACCCGATTGGAGGGCCTGGGGCGGGCCGTCGACAATATGCCGCGCAGCGGCGTGCTTTTCAGGTCGACGCGCTGAGGGACATGCCTGGGCCATTCCCGCGAGCAGATCGACGCTCGGGTGCGCGGTCGGCGGTCTCGCGCACTCGCGCCACAGCGACTTCGACTCGCGGCTTCCTGGCTCTTCAGGCCAGCGTGTAGGCCGTCTTCACCGTGGTGAAGAACTCCTGCGCATAGCGCCCCTGCTCGCGCGGACCGTAGCTCGAACCCTTGCGCCCGCCGAAGGGCACGTGGTAGTCCACGCCCGCAGTCGGCAGGTTCACCATCACCATGCCGGCCTGGCTGTGGCGCTTGAAGTGCGTGGCGTACTTGAGCGACGTGGTCGCGATGCCGGCCGACAGGCCGAACTCGGTGTCGTTGGCCGTGGCCAGCGCCTCCTCGTAGTTCTTCACGCGGATCACGCTCGCGACCGGGCCGAAGATCTCTTCCTTGTTGATGCGCATGGCCGCGGCCGATTCGCTGAACAGCGCGGGCGACATGTAGTAGCCGTCGGTCTC
This sequence comes from Variovorax sp. FG153, assembly GCF_057809595.1. Lineage (NCBI taxonomy): Bacteria > Pseudomonadati > Pseudomonadota > Betaproteobacteria > Burkholderiales > Comamonadaceae > Variovorax > Variovorax sp. FG153. The sequence goes on along the minus strand of NZ_JBMDKG010000075.1, from coordinate 13,190 downwards.
GAGCTTCAGCCGTTCGCCGCCGGCGGCCAGCACCGCGCCCTCGGCCTTGCCGATGTCGACGTACTCCAGGTCCTGCTCGAGCTGCGACTTCGAGGACACGGGGCCCACGTCGGTGCCCTGCGCGAGCGCGTCGCCGACCTTGATCTTGGCCATGCGTTCCTTCATCGCCGCGATGAACTTCGGGTAGATGCCTTCGGTGACGATCAGCCGGCTCGAGGCCGTGCAGCGCTGGCCGGTCGAATAGAAGGCGCTCTGCGTGCTCAGCTCCACCGCCTGCGCGAGGTCGGCGTCGTCGAGCACCACCTGCGGGTTCTTGCCGCCCATCTCGAGCTGCACCTTCTTGCCGTTCTTCACGCACTGCACCGCGATGTTGCGGCCCACGCCCACCGAGCCGGTGAAGCTGATCGCATGGATGCCCGGGTGGCTGACCAGCGCATCGCCGATCACGCTGCCGCGGCCCATCACGAGGTTGAACACGCCGGCCGGAATGCCGGAGCGGCTGATGATCTCGGCCAGCGCCCAGGCGCAGCCCGGCACCAGGTCGGCGGGCTTGAGCACCACGCAATTACCGAAGGCCAGCGCGGGCGCGATCTTCCAGGCGGGAATGGCGATCGGGAAGTTCCACGGCGTGATCAGGCCGACCACGCCCAAGGGTTCGCGCGTGATCTCCACGCCGATGTTGGGTCGCACCGAGGGCAGCAGCTCGCCCGACAGGCGCAGGCACTCGCCCGCGAAGAACTTGAAGATCTGGCCAGCGCGCGTGGCCTCGCCGATGCCCTCGGCACGGGTCTTGCCTTCCTCGCGCGCGAGCAGCGTGCCGAGTTCCTCCTTGCGCGCGAGGATCTCGTTGCCGATCTTGTCGAGCGCGTCGGAGCGTGCCTGCACGCTGCCCGTGGCCCAGGCCGGGAAGGCGGCGGTGGCGGCGGCCACGGCCGCCCCGACATGGCTCGCGTCGCCCTGCGTGTAGTGGCCCAGCACGTCGCCGAGGTTGCTGGGGTTGACGTTGGGGCTGTAGCTCGCGCCGGCGCGCCATTCGCCGCCGATCAGGTTGTCGTGGTTCTGCATGCTTCTTCGTTTCTTCAGAGGTCGTGGGCGAGCAGTCCGCGGCGCGCGAGGTTGGCGATGAAGGCGCGCAGGCCGAACCGCCATGGCGCCGCGTCCTCGCTGTGAGCGACGCGATTGCGCAATTCGCCCAGTCGCGCGCTGCGAATGCTCACCACGTCGCCGACAAGGTGGGTGAAGCCGCTGCCCGGCTGCGAGCGATCCTGAATGGGTGCGAACAAGGTGCCGAGAAAAAGCATGAAGCCATCGGGATACTGGTGAGCCGCCATGGTCTGCGCCACCAGGTCCAGCGGATCCCGGCTGATCTGCGACATCGAGCTGATGCCCGCCAGCTCGAAACCCTCGGGCCCTCGCACGGTCAGATGCACCGTTTCGCCGCGAACGGCATCCAGCCCGAAGGAGGCGTCGAAGAGCCGGATGAACGGGCCGATCGCGCACGAGGCGTTGTTGTCCTTGGCCTTGCCCAGCAGGAGGGCGCTGCGGCCTTCGATGTCGCGCAGGTTGACGTCGTTTCCGAGCGTGGCGCCAACGATCGCCCCCTCGCTGCTGACCGCCAGCACGACTTCAGGCTCCGGGTTGTTCCAGGCCGAGTCGCTGCGGATGCCGATCTCCTGGCCCGTGCCGACGGCGGACAGTACCGGCGCCTTGGTGAACACCTCGGCGTCCGGGCCGATGCCGACCTCGAGGTATTGCGACCACACGCCACGTTCCTGCAGCAGGCGCTTGAGCGCCATGGCCTCCTCGGAGCCGGGCTTGATGAGCGACAGGTCGTCGCCCACGGTCTCGCGCACCTGCGCGCGGGCCTCTTCCGCGCGCGATGGATCGCCCCCGGCCTGCTCCTCGATCACGCGCTCGATCAGGCTGGCCGCGAACGTCACGCCCGCGGCCTTGATGACCTGCAGGTCGCATGGCGCCAGAAGGTAGGGGCGGCGCATGTCGCATCCAGGGTGGACGCTGTTCGACAGCAGTTCCTCGAGGCTTCCCATGCGCGATCCGGCGGTCTCGCGCACCCGCCGTGCCGGGTCGTCGGCATCGAGCAAGGTGGACATCGTCGGGAAGGCGCTCGACAGGTCATAGACCCCGTCAGCGCGGATCGCGACCACCGCGGGACCGGGCACCTCGCCGGTCAGCCAGGCGCGTCCGACCAGGGTGCCCGCGTAGCCGTCGTCCGGCAGCACCGCGGAGGCGGCAAGTGTCAGGGGCGGGGAGGAAACAGGATCAAGCGTCATGCCGTTCCATTCGATCGGTATTCGGAAAATTCGGGAAAGATGGCTGAAGAAGGGAATGCAGCCGGCGCCTAGGTGACCACGCTGATCTGCCAGGGCACGAATTCGTTCTGCCCATAGCCGTGCTGCTCGCTGCGCGAGCGCTCCCCGGAGGCAACCGACAGCATCATGCGAAACAGCTCCTCGCCGAGCTCGGCGATCGAGCGCTCGCCGGACAGCACGGTTCCGCAGTTCAGGTCCATGTCGTCGGCCTGCCGTTCCCACAGGGCGGTGTTGGTCGCGAGCTTGATCGACGGCGATGGCGCGCAACCGTAGGCCGAGCCGCGGCCGGTGGTGAAGCAGATCAGGTTCGCTCCGCCGGCGACCTGCCCGGTGGCGGACACGGGGTCGTAGCCCGGGGTGTCCATGAAGACCAGCCCTTTGGCGGCGACCGGCTGCGCATATTCGTAGACCTCGTTGAGTGAGGTCGTTCCGCCCTTGGCGATGCCACCCATCGATTTCTCGAGGACCGTGGTGAGCCCGCCGGCCTTGTTGCCCGCGGACGGGTTGTTGTTCATCTCCGCGCCGTTGCGGGCGCAGAATTCTTCCCACCACTGGATGCGCGCCACCAGCTTGCGGCCGATGTCCGGCGCGCGCGCGCGTCGCGTGAGCAGGTGCTCGGCTCCGTAGATCTCCGGCGTCTCCGACAGGATCGCGGTGCCGCCGTGCCGTACCAGCAGGTCCACGGCGGCACCCAGCACCGGATTGGCCGAGATGCCGGAATAACCGTCGGAGCCGCCGCACTGCAAGCCCACCACCAGATGGCTCGCGGGAACGCTCTGCCGCTGCACGGCGTTGGCCGCCGGCAGGAGGCTGCGCACCAGACCCACGCCGCGCTCGACGGCGTTCGTGGTCCCGCCCACGTCCTGGATGGTGTAGCTGTGCACCCGATCGTCGTGCGTCAATCCCTGGCTGGCCAGCAGCCCGGAGATCTGATTGGTCTCGCAGCCCAGTCCGACGACGACCACCGCGGCGAAGTTGGGGTGGCAGGCATAGCCTCCCAGCGTGCGTTGCAGGATCCGCAGGCCTTCACCCTTCGCATCGATGGCGCACCCCGCGTCATGGGTCAGCGCCACGACGCCGTCGATGTCGGGGTAGGCGCCCAGGGCATCCGGATGAGTGTCGCGGCGAAATCGGTCGGCGATGGCCCGCGCAACGGTGGCGGAGCAATTGACCGTCGTCAGGATGCCGATGTAGTTGCGGGTGCCGACGCGCCCGTCCTTGCGCACGATCCCCTGGAACGTGGCTGGCTGCGAGGCGGCCGGGGTGGCCCGGGTCTCGGCCGCGTGCGCGTAGTCGCGGCTGAACTCGCCCATCGTCACGTTGTGCGTATGCACATGCTGGCCCGCGCGGATCGCCACGCTGGCGAAGCCGATGATCTGGCCATAGCGGCGCACGACCTCGCCCACGGCGATCTCGCGGGTTGCCATCTTGTGGCCGGGCGGAACCAGTCCGGAGACGACCACGTTCTCGCCGCGCACGAGCGTGCCCGACAGCAGCTGGTCGAGTGCGACCACCACGTTGTCTTCGGGATGCAGTCGTATCACGCGCGGCGCGGCCGATAACGAGGCAGTCGGCGCGAGGCCATGGCGATCATTCATTCGCTGGTCCTCACTGCAGCGGCGAGTAGCGCGTGGGAACGAGCAACTGGTTCTCGATGCGCGCGACGATGGGCCCTTCGGACTCGAAGCGCTCCCGCGCGGCCAGCCATTCCGGATCGTTGGAGAACGCGCTCCAGATGCGTTCGCGCGCGGCCAGGCTGTCCCAGCGGATCATGAACGTCAGCGCCTGGTTGCTCGAGCCGACCTCGGTGGTCCAGAAACCTACCGCCTCGATGCCGTGGCGGCGCCACAGCGGCAGCGTGGCTTCCTCGAAGCGTCGGTGCAGTGCCGCGAGGCGGCCCTGGGCGCAGTGGTAGATGCGCAGTTCGTGAACGGCGCTCATTGCGCGGGCAGCGGCGGCAGTTCGCTGTGGTGATACTTCTTGAAGATTTCGTTGAGCTTGCCATTGGCGCGGTTGGCCTTGACCCAGTCGTTGATCCACGCCAGGAGCTTTGGTTCTTCCTTGCGCATGCCGATGCCCAGGTTGAACTCCTTCACGACGAACTTGGTTTCGAGTTCCCTGCCGGGCGCCTTGGTCTGGATCGCCTGCAGCAGGGTGGTCGCGGTGGAGACGATCGGCGCCTGCCCGCTCACGCCAGCGGTCACCAGCGTCGCGTCATCGTCGTAGCGCACGATCTGCGCGCCCACGGCCTTCTGCACGAGTTCCATCTCCTGCACGTTGCCGCGGGTGATGGCGATCTTCTTGCCGACGAGGTCGCCATAGCCCTTGATGTTCATCGACTTGGGTGCGGCGACCACGATCTGCACGACCGAGTACGGCACGGAGAAGTCGATCACCTTCTGGCGATCGGGACTGATCGACAGCGTCGCGATCGCGAGGTCCGCCTTGTTGGTCTGCAGGAACGGGATGCGTGTGGGACCGGTGGCCGGAACGATCTCCAGTTCGACGCCGAGGTCCTTCGCCAGGAGCTGCGCGGTCTCCACATCGGAGCCGTAGGGTTGCATCTTGTCGTTGGTCATGCCGTAGGGCGGCAGCGCCAGCTCGATGGCGACGCGCAGCTTCCTGGCCTGCTTGATGTTGTCGAGCAGGTCGGCCTGTGCTGCGCCCGCGGCGGCCAGCAGCGAGAAAGCCAGCGCGATGCGCCCGAGGGTTGGCTTGATCATGGTCATGTCTCCTGATGTGGATGTGGATGGGGAAGAAAGAGGGACGGTGCAGGTCAGAGTCCGTTGCCGACGAATTGCGCGAGCTCCGGTGTGCGGGGTGCGGCCAGGATGTCCGCGCCGCCCATCTCATGCACCCGTCCGGCATGCATGAAGACGATCTTGTCCGCCACCTTGGCGGCAAATGCCATCTCATGGGTCACGAGGATCATGGTCATTCCGCCCCTGGCGAGCGATTCCATGACCTGCAGCACCTCGCCCGTCAATTGCGGATCCAGTGCGGAGGTCACCTCGTCGAAGAGCATCAGCTGCGGTTCCATCGCCAGGGACCGGGCGATGGCCACGCGCTGCTGCTGCCCGCCCGAAAGCTGTTCGGGATAGGCCTGCAGCTTGTCGTGCATGCCGACCTGGCGCAGCACGCGATCGGTGATGCCGGTGGCTTCGGCGGCGGACTTGCCGCGCACCTTCCTGAGTGCGAGCGAGACGTTCTGGGCCACCGTGAGGTGCGGAAAGAGGTTGTAGCTCTGGAAGACGATGCCAACCTCGCGGCGCAGGCGGCGCAGGTCCAGCGAGGCGCTGCTCAGCGACTGGCCGCACACGGTGATCTCGCCGCCATCGATGGTCTCGAGGCGGTCGATGCAGCGCAGCGCCGTGCTCTTGCCGGAGCCGCTGCGGCCGATGATGGCCACGACCTGGCCGCGGTGCACGTCGAAGGACACGCCATCGAGCACTCTCGCCGTGCCGAAGCTTTTCCGAACCTGGTCCAGTCGAACCAGTGCTGTGTTGTCGTTCATGTCTCAGGTTCCAGGAGAGGCGCGTCGACCGACGCGCAGACGCGTTTCGAGCGCGTGTGCCCACAGCGAGAGCGGGTAGCACAGCGCGAAGTACAGGAGCGCCATGATCGAGAACACCAGGAAGGGTTCGAACAGGGCGTTGTTAATGACCTGGCCGGCCCGCGCGAGCTCGATGAAACCCACCACCGAAGCCAGCGAGGTGTTCTTCACGATCTGCACGAGAAAGCCGACCGTTGGCGGCGTGGCGATGCGCAGGGCCTGGGGCACGATGATCAGGAACAGGCGCTGCGAGGCACTGAAGGACAGGCACTCGGCGGCTTCCCACTGCGTCCGGGGCACGGACTGCAGCGCACCGCGCCAGATCTCCCCGAGGTAGGCGCTGGTGTAGATCGTCATCGCCAGGCCGGCGGCCGCGAGAGGTGGAACGTCGAAGCCCATGATGCCGAGGCCGAAGTACGCCAGGAACATCAGGATCAGCAGCGGCGTTCCCTGGATCAGTTGCACGTAGATGCCCACGAGTCCGCGGCACAGTCGGCTGGGCGCGATGCGGCCCAGGGCCACGAGGAACCCGAGCAGACCGCCGCCCACGAAGCCGGTGGCCGACAGGCCGAGCGTCCAGGCTGCGCCGTGGAGCAGGAAGAGCAGGTGGTTGGTGTTGAATTCGTTGTTCATCGGGTCGACTCAAATCGCGGTGCCGAGCCTGCGTCGACGAGGGAAGATGAGGAGGCCCAGGAGCCAGAACCCGGCACGCATCGCGAGCGACAGCAGGAGGTAGCAGCAGGCGACCACGAGGTAGGTCTCGAAGGCGCGAAAGGTCATCGACTGCACGCGGTTCGCGACGGCGGTGAGTTCCTCGGCCGAGATCTGCGACATGATCGAGGTGGCCAGCATGAGCAGGATGAACTGGCTGGTCAGGGCCGGGTAGACGCGCTCCATGGCCGGCTGGAGCACCACGTACCAGTAGGTCTGGATGCGCGAAAGGCCGAGGCATTCGGCGGCCTCGATCTGGCCTGGATGCACCGACTCGAAACCGGCGCGCATGATCTCAGTGGTGTAGGAGCCGACGTTGATCACGAGGACCAGCAGCGATGCTACCGCGGCATGCATCGTCAGCCCGAGGCTCGCGAAGCCGAAGTAGAAGAGGAAGACCTGCACCAGCAGCGGCGTGTTGCGGATCACTTCCACATAGATGCCGCAGGTGCGCCGCAGCCACGCGAGCTGGCTGCGGCGGCCGATCGCGCACAGCGAGCCGAGCACGAAGCCTAGCAGCGTGGCCGCGAACGAGAGCTGGATCGTGAGCCAGGCGCCGTGCAGGAAGTCCGGCCAGAATGCCGCGACGCTGCTGAAGTCGAACTTGTAGTTCATGGGCCGTCAGACCGTGGCGACCGGTGTGGCCGGGGAGCCGACCGCGCCGGGAAGCCGCAAGGGAGGCGCCGTCAGCAGAAAGCGGTTGCGCCCGCGCGCGCGCAGCCATTCGGCCAACGGCGTGAGGTGCCACAGCTCGCCCAGGTGCACGCCCAGCTTGAACAGGCAATGCTCGTGCAGCGGCAGTGCCGCGCAGCATCCGTCGAAGGCGCGCGCGGGTTGGGCTTCGACCGCGTAGTTGTCCGCGATCAGGGCGGACAGGCCCGAGTCCGTGATCCATTGCAGCAGGCGCTCGTCGCGCCCATCCAGCACCGCGCAACTGCGGTCCAGAACCGTGGCATCCGGCTGCCGGTTCATGTCGAGCAGGCGCTGCGCGTAACCGGTGTGCAGGCACACCATGTCGCCGCTCTCCACCTCGACGCGGTCGGCATCCAGGATGCGCATGAGGGTGTCGTATCCGACGTTCACGCGGTCGTCGCCCAGGTGCGCGCGCAGGTCGATCATCACCGCGCGGCCCTGCACGCAGCGCTCGGCCATGTTCTCGATGCCCAGCGCCTTGGCATGCGAAGTGGAGTGCGTCACGCCCGCGACCGGCGGCCCCGCATCCGCGGGGTCTTCCGGGCCGATCATGTCGATGTGCGCACGGTAGCCGTTGTAAAAGACAGGCACCGGCACCCCGTCTCCGTTCGCGTCGAACATCTGGCCGACATGCGCCAGCGAATCCCACTGCGTGGAGTACTGCAGGTAAAGCACGGCCAGGTCGTCGCAGAGCACGTCGGTCAGGTTGAGCAGCTCCGTGAACATCTTGTAGTTCATGTTCGGCCGGCCATTGCGCAGCGTGGGACGCAGGATCGGGGGCCGGCGCTTCTCGTTGAGCACGTTGCCGCCGGGGAAATCGAGCGGCAGGCTCAGGCAGAAGGTGCGCCCATCGCGCACCTCCGCCAGGCCCTCGAGGACCTTGCTCGGCGTCAGCAGATTCATCCGGCCCGCCTGGTCGTCGGGGCCGAAGTCGCCCCAGTTGGAGCCGGGTGGGCGTTGTCGCCAGCGCGGCGAGGCTGGCGTCGTGTGTTCGATCATGAGAGGGGATGCCGCTGCAAGAGTGACTAAATTTTGAGACAATATCCAATTATTGGTTCTAAACCTTTTGGACTCACATAGGGCTATCCCTAGGCAGTCGCGTGTCAGCCGTGGCTCCCGCCCCTGGATGCAGAGGCGCCGCGCACTGGGGAGCGACACGGTCGATAATGAGCAGATGTCTAATTTTTGAAACAACGAGGCAGCCGTATGGCCTTTGACTTGGCCGACATCGGCGCGCGGGTGCGTGCCTACCGACTTGGTGCTGGTTACAACGCAGACGAGCTCGCTGCGCGACTGGGGGTGTCGCGTGCCGCGCTCTATCGCATCGAGCAAGGGGAGATCGTCAAGATCGACGTGATCCAGAACATCGCCTCCATCCTCGGTACCAGTCTGGCCTCGCTGCTCGGGGCGGGGGCCGAGTACCACGCGAACGCCGCGAGCTACCAGGCACGCATGCAGCAGCTCGAGAAGAATGCGAGTCACATCGTCGCGCTCTTCAGTCCGCTGTCATACCTGTTGACCACCGAGGAGTACGACGAGTACCTTGCACTCATGATCGAGGAGGCGGAAGCGCCCGTCAGCCGCGTGCGCGCTGGTGCCCGAAGCGACCGCGGGACCGCGCTGCTGGAGACCCTCGGGCAGCGTCGGATCCAGGCCCGCGAGCACTCGCCGTCGATCACCTGTCTCTATTCGCTCGAGGAGCTGCGGCGACTGCTGACCCTAGGTTTGGTCGGGCGCCTTGGACTGCCGGCTGCCACGGTCGCGAAGCGCAGGCAGGCAGCTCAGCGCCAGGTGGAACACCTGGCCAGGCTGATGCGCACGGAACCGCTGGGCATCCAGATCGGCCTGGTTGAAAACGTGGTGCCGAACGTGGCATTCCAGCTGTTCTACCAATCCGATGCGGTGGTTCTCGGCACGAGTCCCTTTCGGATCGGCGAATTGCCGAACCTGGACGTGGGCGTGGCGATGATCACTTCCGCGAAGGAGGCTGTCGACCTGCACGTGCAGCTGTTCGATCGGCTATGGAGCCGTTGCAAGCGTGGGACCGATGGCGCCAGGCTGTTGGAAGAACTGCTCGATTGAGCGTGGCGAACGTCCTTCCAGCGAGCCTGTGGCAATCCCATTTGCCACATCGCGTGACGTCATCTAGCGCTCTTTGAAGAAAGCTGCCGGCCTGCTCTCCAGGAACCGGCCGAAGCCCACCAGCCATCTGCGCGGTCGACGTCGGCCGGCTTGCCGAGAGCTCTCTCGAGGGGGCGCTCGACCCCAAGGCCTTCGGCATCGTCCCCCGATTCGAGGAGCAAATCGCGCGCCTTGAACACGATCATGGTCGGCAACAACAACGGTTGCCTCGCGCAAGGACTCACGAGCTTGCGCAAGGCGCAGATCGATGGCGAGCGGATGCAGGACTGCTACCAAATTCATCCAGCGGGACTTTGCGGAGATCGCCCGCAACTTCGGATGCCTGGGTCTGCCAGTCGACCGCCACCGCGATCCGCCGGACGCGCTGGACGAGGCGTCGTGCAGCGGGCTTGCGGCGGTGATCGACGTGCGGCATCGATCCCGCGGCTTTGGCGCCGTTGCCCTGGATGCCTTCTCTGTAAGCCTTGCTGTAAGGCCTGCAAGTACTTCGGGCAGCTTGGGCCAGGGAACTACGACACGATATCCTTGGCAGCGGCTTCAAGGGGCACAAGGATCGTGGTTCATCTCCGCTCAGATATGCTCAGCCGCACATCAGCGGGACCCGCCATGCGAGAAGCCGAGTATTTCGTACTGAGGGCATTTGTCGCAGTGCAGGAGCAAGGGAGCTTCCACCGGGCGGCAGAACAGCTGCGCTTGAGGACGAGCATCCGCACGTAGTTTTTCTTGTATGCGCCGCGCAGGGCGACTTTCGTCGATGTAATGATGTACCTTTTGCGATGAAAAGGAGTGGCCAGACGTCACCACGTCTTTTGTCGAGGGTTCGGTCCTGCGGGAGTTACGGGCGTCAGACATGCTTGCAGTACTCACCGTCTGCGGCACCTCAAAATGCCTCGGCATCGCTCTCGAACCTTTGAGCCAAGCCTTCACGCGGAATGTCCTCGGCTGGGGTCGACCTCGGGCAACTTCGTTTCCGCTGATGCGATTGGTGCGATGGTCTGGTTGCTGTGCGGAGTTCGGCGCCGACGGGGCACCTCAGACGCGCGCTCGGATGCAGGCTCGAGATTTATCCGCTACATACCTTGCACGACGAGGAAGTGAACATGCGATGGATGTTGATTCAAGGAAGCTGACTGGCTGATACAAGAGCCGCGGCAAAAGAAGTTGCTGGCGCAATGATGCGCCGTCGAGATTCAATGGGATTGTTTCTAGAGCGCCACTCGACCAACTCGATCGAAATCAACGCCCGCCCGGAATTACCGCCAGCGTGAAGATTTGGTTGTGCTCACCATTTTGAGCACGTCCAGGACTGGATCGGTTAGTTCGCGACTTTTTCGGGGAGCAGTTGATCGTCAGCTCGGTGCAACCCAATTCCGTCAAAGAACAGATCTACCAAGTGCGCGATACGCGCTTTTCCGCTGTGGGACTGCTCGACAGCAAGAGAGATCGCCGTGACCATGCACAACAGATCGTCCAGGGACAGATCCTCGCGAATCGCTCCCGCTTCTTGCGCACGCTGGAGCAGCCGCAGACCCTCATCGCTCCCCGCTTTGCAGCCGGGAGTGCCGCTTTTAAGTACCGCGCCCAGCGATGCAGCTAGTCCGTGATAGTGGCTGGCATGCATCACGAGCGCTCGAACGAAAGCGCGTATGGAGGCTGTGGGTTCGGGCGCAGGGTCTGCGGCTCGACTCGCCGCTGCGAGCGACAACAGGCGCTCATCGCTTAGTGCGGCAAGCAGGGCCTCGCGCGTCGGGAAGCGGCGATAAAGCGTCCCGATCCCCACCTTCGCACGCTTGGCAACATCGTCGAGCGAGGCATCAGCACCACGCTCGAGAAACACCTCTTCGGCAGCTGCAAGGATACGCTCCCGATTGCGCGCTGCATCGGCGCGTAGTGGCGCCTCATCGGTGGCAGGACTTTCTTTCATATCCGGTCTTGGTTACAAGTGGATGATAGCTCCGCTTCAAAAGTGGATGGTTCCTCCATATAATAAGTGGAGGAACACTCCACTTTAGAGATGAGGTACGCATGGGCAAGCGATTTGTAGACAAAGTTGTAGCGATTACCGGTGGCAGCGAAGGCATTGGACTGGCAACTGCCAAGCTCTTCGCCGCAGAGGGCGCGCGGGTCTACGTCACCGGACGCAGACAGGAGCGACTCAACGACGCCGTCCGGGAAATTGGCAACGGTGCTATCGGCGTACAGGGAGATGCCGCGAACCTCACCGACCTCGATCGCCTCTACGAGCGCATTCAGCGCGAGAGCGGCAAGCTGGATGTTGTGTTTGCCAACGCTGGCATCGCCGAGGGCGAGCCGCGCCCGCTGGGCACGATTGACGAAGCCGGCTTTGACCGCCTATTCGACTTGAATGTACGCGGCGTGCTTTTTACCGTGCAGAAGGCATTGCCACTGATGACCGCTGGCGCCGCAGTCATCCTGAACGGCTCGGTCGCCGGCAGTAAAGGCTTTCCCGACCAAACGCTCTACAACGCGAGCAAGGCGGCAGTGCGTTCGTTCGCGCGAACCTGGACGGCCGACCTGAAGGAGCGCGGAATCCGCGTCAACGTGGTATCGCCGGGCGGCACTGAGACCAGCCTGATGCGTAGCTACCTTGATTCGCGACCGGGCGTCGAAGACATGCTGAAGCAGGTCGTGCCTCTCGGTCGCCTGGGTCAGCCAGACGAGATCGCGCGCGCCGTGCTGTTCCTTGCATCAAATGAGAGCAGCTACATTGCCGGCATTGAACTCTTCGTGGATGGCGGCTCGATCGCTGTTTGAGACTCTTTCCGACGAAGACTTCCTACAAGCTGCGCAGCGCTAGGTCACGGGAACAAGTCCTTGCCGACGGTGTCGAACGCCAGGATCGGCGTACCCATGCTTCGCGCTGATTGCGAGCGCCACGTCTGTTCGGTGTGCGCTAGACGCAGGGCGCGGCCTCCGGTCGATTGATCGAGGTGCCCTGAGAGTCACGCGAACGCTCTAGGTGGGCCTTGTGGACACCTATCTGTAGTTTCCCAAGACATAGGGGATGGCGCGCTGTTGTTCGCCGCTGTTTCGATGCAGATCGAACTGCGCCATGCCTCAGAGGGGCGAGTGTTCGTCTGCGAAAGAGCCCCACTGGGCCTGTACGGCGTTCCAGCCGTCAGCGCATGCATCGGCCCAATGGCGCTGTTGCTGGATCCGTTCCTCGCCGCGTGCACGGGGAGCTTCCTGCAATTCATTTATCTCTTGAGGAGAAATGATGTAAGCCGCGGGACGGCCGCGTTGGGTGATGGCGACGGGCTCGCGTTGAGCAGAGCCCAGCAGTTGCCCGAAGCGATTTTGTGCTTCGGCCGAGGTGACATTGAGCATGAACATTCCCAAATTGGCTAAATACAGTTTAGCTGGCGTATGTCATGAATTGCCGAGGTGCAAGCGTCTGCTTAGTAGCCAGAGCCGTGGATCGCCGTGGTCTCCCCCTCGAGCACCAGCGTCGGCGGACTGGCGAGCACGCCCTCGCCGCGGTAGGCCGCTCGCGGCCTCCCAGCCGAGCGGGTGAGGCTCCAGAAGGCCAAGCCCTCGATGTAGATCGTCGGCGTGGTGCTCATGGAAGTACCTTCGTGCTTCGCACCGCGGTCCGAGCTTGCTTGGGGCGGCCTGGGGCGGTGCTCATGCCTGCGCCGCCTTACCGAACACCAGTGCGCAGTTGTTGCCGCCGAAGCCGAAGGAGTTGGAGAGCGCGTAGCGCACCTCGCCGTGCGCCGGCGCGAGCCGGATCTGCGGGC
>NZ_JBMDKG010000074.1:0-32277 GCF_057809595.1 Variovorax sp. FG153 | reverse complement strand
CCGGGCGCCCTGGCGCTGGCGGCGAGCCGCGCCGGCTCGGCGGCCAGCGCCGTGACGGGCATGGCGGCCGCCAGCGCCAGCAGGCACAGCAGCGCCTTGGAGACGGGGGTGGGTGAGGACGGGTGCGCGTGCATGGGATTCCTTCGGCAGAACTGCAATCCATGGCGCTCGCCATGGTTCTCAGGAGGAAGGCCGAACGAAATCGGAAAAGATGAAAGGCGGCGGAAGATTTCTTTGCGCGGACCCGGAATGCAGGAATCAGGCCGGCACCAGCGAGACCCAGTAGCGCGTGAGGCTGGCCACGCGCACCGGGAAGCTGCGCGCGATCACCGACAGCGCCCTGTCGGTGTCGTGGATCGGGAAGGCACCCGACACCTTGAGGTTCGCCACCGCCGGATCGCAGGCCAGCCGGCCGCGCCGGTAGCGCGCGAGTTCGGCCACCACCTCCCGCAGCGTCCAGTCGTTGACGACCAGGCTGCCCTGGGCCCAGGCGGCCGAGGCCGTGTCGGCCGCATGCGGCACGCCCACGCCGTCGCGGCCGATGTCGACCTGCTGGCCGGCCTGCAGCCGCAGCGCGCGTTCGGGCGCATTCGCGGCCCGGACCTCGACCGCGTCGTCGAGCACCGTGACGCGCGTGATGCCGCCCTCGCCGCGCACGGTGAAGCGGGTGCCGAGCGCGAGGATGCGGCCCTGCGCGGTCTCGACCATGAAGGGGCGCGCGTCGTGGCTGCCGGGCATGCGGTGGCGCGCTGTCTCCGCGAGCAACTCGCCCTCGCGCAGCCGGACCAGCCGGCGCGTGCCGTCGAACACCACGTCGACCGCGCTGCGCGTGTTGAGCAGCAGCCGCGAGCCGTCGGCGAGGTCGATGCCGCGCTGCTCGCCGGTGCCGGTGCGGTAGTCGGCCAGCAGCGCGGACCAGCCCCCGCCGCCATCGGCCACCTGCCACGACAGGTAGCCGAGCGCGCCGCCCGAGGCGACCAGCGCGACGCCGCGCAGCAGGCGCCGGCGGTCGGTGCGCGCCGCGCCCGCCGCGCGCAGGGTCGAAGCCGCGATGTGGCCGGGCACGCGCTGCAGCGTGGCCTGCATCGCCTCGAGCTTCTCCCAGGCGCGGCGGTGCTCCGCATGCGCGCGGTGCCAGCGGCGCCAGGCCTCCTGGTCGGCCGGCGTGGCCTCGCCCGAGCACAGCTGCGCGTACCAGGCGATCGCTTCCTTGCGCACGCGGGCCTCGTGGCCGGCGGGCAGGTCGAGTTCGAAAGAGCTCATGGCGCGAGCAGATAGCAATGCTCGAGCGCCTTGAGCATGTAGTTGTTGACCGTGCGCACCGTCACCTGCAGCCGCTGCGCGATCTGCGCATAGGTCAGGCCCTCGAGCTGCGAGAGGATGAAGGCCTGCCGGATCGCGGGCGTCATGCCGTCGAGCATGGCGTCGATCGCGCTCAGCGCCTCCAGCACGATCGCGCGCTCTTCCAGCGAGGGCGATTGCGGCTCGGGCAGCGCGGCCAGGGTCTCGAGGTAGGCGCGCTCGAGCGCGCGGCGGCGGTGGAAGTCGACCACCAGCCCGTTGGCGATGGTCGCGAGATAGGCGCGCGGCTCGGCGGCGGCCACCGGCTCCTTCTTGCCGAGCACGCGCACGAAGGTGTCCTGCGCGAGATCGGCCGCGTTGTGCGGGCAGCCCAGCTTGCGGCGCAGCCACCCCTGCAGCCACCCGTGGTGGTTGCTGTAGAGCGTTTGCACTTCGTGCGGGGGCACGAACTCGGCGGCCGGCATGGCATCTCCCGCAGCGACTGGCTGCGCTCAGGATTTAATACGAATGGTTCTCAATTGTAGCAGCCGCATGCGACCGCGTTCCGGTGAGCTTCCGGTTCGTGCCGCGCCGGATAACGGGCGCCGGGCTGGCTTCAGGCGCGCGCCGCCCGGGCCTCCAGGCGGTCCGCGACCTCCCTGAGCGCCGCCAGCGGCGAGGCCCGCAGCCGCTGGACGACCTCGGCCAGGTAGTGCTTCGGCGCGGTGTCCGGAATGCGCTCGAACCAGCGCACCGCCGCGTCGATCTCGCCCTGCTCGGCCAGCATGCTGGCGTGGCTGAAGCAGCCGCGAAAGTCGCCGGCCTCGGCCGATGCGCGGTAGAGCGCGCGGGCCCGGTCCCGGTCCTGCGGCACGACGAGGCCGTCCTCGTGGTGGCGGCCGAGCATGTTCATCGAACGCGCATGCCCGAGCGCCGCCGCGCGCCGGTACCAGTCGAAGGCCGCGGCGTGGTCCAGCGCGACGCCACGCCCGGTCGCCAGCAGGTTGGCGAGGTTGTACATGCCCCAGTCGAGGCCGAGCTCGGCGCTCGCGCGGTAGGCGCTCGCCGCGCGCTGCGGATCGGGCGCGGTGCCCCAGCCATGCTCGAAGCAGCGCCCGAGCATGTTGGCCGCCATCGGATGGCGCTGCTCAGCCGCGCGCTGGAACCAGGCGAAGGCCGAGGTCTCGTTGCGCGCCACGCCGCGGCCATCGAGCAGCCATTGCCCGAGCACCGCCTGCGCTTCGGCATGCCCCGCATGGGCGGCCGCCGACAGCCAGGTCGCGGCGCGCTCG
Source organism: Variovorax sp. FG153 (assembly GCF_057809595.1). Taxonomy (NCBI): domain Bacteria; kingdom Pseudomonadati; phylum Pseudomonadota; class Betaproteobacteria; order Burkholderiales; family Comamonadaceae; genus Variovorax; species Variovorax sp. FG153. Next base: position 29,704 of record NZ_JBMDKG010000074.1, on the reverse strand, counting down.
GGCGGGCCGGCGAGCAGCGCGTCCCATTGCGCGCGCGTCAGGGTGTTGAGCGCGCTCGCGTTGGGGAACACGAACGCGGGGGATGCGCCTTCGCTGTTCACTCTCGTCGTCGTGTCGAGCGCTTCGGCGATCAGAACGAGAAGTTGCCCGTCAGCGTCACCGAGCGGCCCGGCGCGATGTTCGCGTAGTGCGTCGAGTAGGCCGTGTTGTAGTAGATGCGGTCGGTCAGGTTCTGGACGTTGAGCTGCAGGTTGAAGCTCTTGTTCACGCGGTAGCCGGCCATCGCGTCGATGCGGGTGTAGCCCGGAATGCTGCGCTTGATCAGCGTGGCGCCGCCCGTGCCGGCCGCCCAGGCGAAGCCGCCGTAGACCTCGCTCTGGTAGAAGGCGCCCAGGCCGAAGGTCCAGTCGGAGGTGGGCTTGTAGGTCGCCCAGATGCTCGCGCTGTGCTTCGGCGTGTTCGGGAAGGGCTGGCCCGTGCCGGCGTTGGGCACGTAGACCGTGCGGCCGTTGGCGTCGGTGGTGCTGCTCTGGCCGAGGTTCTTGCCCTTGCTGTCGAGCAGCGTGTAGCCGCCGAAGACCGAGAGCTGGTGCGTGATGTTGCCCGAGAAGCCGAGCTCGAAGCCGCGCACCTGCTTGTCCCCGGCCAGCGACACGGTGCCGTCGGTCGGGTTGGTGATGCGCGCGTTGGTGGTCTCGATCTGGAAGATCGCGCCGGTCAGCGACAGCTTGCGCTCCAGCAGGTCCCACTTGGTGCCGATCTCGATGCTGCGGTTCTTCTCCGGCTTCAGGTCGATCGCGGTGTTGGCCACGCCGCCCACGGTGCCGCTGAGGGCCTGGCTCTCGGAGCCCTGGCCCAGGCTGTTGCCGCCCGGCGTGGAGGAGGTTCCGATCGACGCGTAGATGCTGCCGTTGCTGGCGGGCTTGTAGACCACACCGAGCTGGTAGTTGAGCAGCGTGTCGTTGCGCTCGAACCTCGTGCGGATGCCGCTCGTGAGCACTGGCAGCGCCATGCCACCGGTGGCGGTGGTGCTGGGATAGGGGTTGGTCTGCTGCGTCTTGTAGCTGTCGAGGCGCAGGCCCGCGTTGACGATCCACTGCGGCGACAGCTCGATGCTGTCGAAGCCGTAGAGCGACGCGGTATCGGTGCGGTAGCTGGTCGGGTTGCCGTTGGGCACGAAGGTGCCGAGCCACGGGTCGCTGGACGTGGGGTAGTAGAGGCTCGTGCAGACGAAGCTCGAGCCCACGCTGGCGCCACCCGGGCACTTCTGCTGCGCCGTGTAGGCGCGGTTGACCTGGGTGTAGCTGTCGTTGTCGGCGCGCTCGCGCGACAGCTCCAGGCCCGTCGTGTAGCTGTGCTTGACGCTGCCGGTCTGCAGCTTGCCGCTGAGCTCGGTGGCATTCGCGAAGGTGTCGATGTCGCGCATGCTGCCGTTGAAGCGGCGCCACACCAGGCCGCGCGCCACGTTGCCCTGGCTGTCGTCGGGCTGGGTCCAGATGTAGTCCATGCTGCTCTTGGTGAAGCGCGTGATGTTGCGCAGCTTCATCTCGGGCGAGATGTCGTGTTCGACCTGCAGCGTGACCGAGTCGGACTTGTCCTTGCGGAAGTCGCGGCCCTCGACGCCGTACCAGTTCTTGCGGTCGAAGCCGTAGGTCGGCTGGAGCTCGACCACGCCGAAGCGCGGGAAGCTCGAGGGCAGGTAGTAGGGAATGCCGCCGTCGGGCACGTCGTCGGTGCGCATGTGGAACAGCGACAGCGTCACGCGCGTGGGCGTGCCCAGGCCCCAGCTGATCGAGGGCGCGATGCCGAAGCGCTTGTTGCTCGGGCCGTTGCGGCCCGCGACATCGGCGCCGAAGTCCATGAGGTTCAGGCGGAAGGCGCCGTTCTCACCGAAGCTGCGGTTCCAGTCGATCGTCTCGCGGTGGTACTTGTCGCTGCCCAGGCCGACCGAGCCGAGGAAGAAGTTCTCCTGCTTCGGTGCCTTGGTGTAGAGGTTGATCGTGCCGCCGGCGCCGCCGCGTCCGCCCGAGGTCGAGTCCGGTCCCTTGACCACTTCCACCGACTCGAGGTTGAAGACCTCGCGCGTGCTCGGCGCGATGTCGCGCAGGCCGTCGACGAAGGTGCTGGCCTGGCTGTCGTAGCCGCGCAGGAACGGGCGGTCGCCGACCGGGTTGCCGCCCTCCCCGGCGCCGAAGGTGATGCCGGGCGTGGTGCGCAGCGCCTCGGTCAGCGTCGTCGCGTTGATCTGCGTCATCACTTCCTGCGGGATGACGGTGACGGACTTGGGCGTGTCGAGCAGCGGCGCCGTCTGCTTCGAGGACGAGGACTGCTCCACCTTGTAGTCGGGCGCCGCATCGACCTGGACCGCCTTCAGCGCGCCCTGCGCATGCGCCGCGCCGACCGATCCGAGCGCGACCAGAGTGGCGGCGGTCGTGGTGGCGGCGTGCGCGTTGAGATAGCGCGAAGTCGAGTGCTTGCGGCTTCTGATGTAGGTCATGTTGTGAGTGATTTGTCGAGGTGAAAGCGCTGCCGGCGCGCGGCGCCGGCGGTCACGCCGGGTGTGCACTGGAAGTGACATCGGCGTAACAAAGTACCCGCAAATGATAATGACTCGCACTATCGATTTACGGCAACTTTACCTTTGGTTTGCGAAACTTGTTGCCCTCTGACGACGCAATCAATTCGAATGAGAATTTATCTCATTACGAATAAAAGCCTTTCGCCGGCGTCTCGAATTGCGGCGAAGCCTGAGCGTGGAATGCGCTCGCAACACGGCGCGCGTCGAATGAGCGAGCGCTATTTCGCCAATGCGCCGGGCCATGAAAGAAGCAGAGCAATTGCGCGTCCACTGAATCGACGCGCCAATTTGGATGCCTTGCGGATCGCGCCATTGGCGGACACGAAGAGATCGTGCCCCACGACCTATGCCAGCGCCGAACGCAGTTCCCGCACCCCGCGCCCCAGCTTGCGCCGCAGCAGGCTGCGCACGGTCGCGGCATCGGCATAGCCGACCTCGCTCGCGATCTCCTCGAGGCCCTGGCCGATCGAGACCAGGTGCTGCGCATGCTCGACGCGCAGGTCCTGGAAGAAGGCCAGCGGCGACTTGCCGAGCACGGCCTCCATGCGCCGCTGCAGGGTGCGCGGGCTGACCGCGAGCGCGTCCGCCGCGTCGTGCAGCGAGAAGCCCCGCGCGAGGCGCTCGCGGGCCCAGCGCTCGAAGCGCTCGATCAGCGGATCGGCATGCGCGAGGTGGTCGGGAATGATGTATTGCGCTTGCGAGGGCCGCTTGTCGACCAGCATCAGGCGCGACACCAGCGCGGCGGTCTCGGGGCTCGCCTGCCGCATCAACCACAGTGCCAGATCGAGATGCCCCATCGCCGCGCCGGCCGTGACCACGCGGCCCGAGGCCACCACCATGCGCGACTCGTCGAGCCGTACCCGCGGATAGCGCTCGCGGAACAGCGGCGCCAGCGGCCACATGGTGGTGGCCTCCTGGCCGTCGAGCAGGCCGGTCTCGGCCAGCAGGAAGCTCGCGATGCAGGCGCCGCCCACGCCGCTGCCCTGCGCATGCCAGCTGCGCAGCATGGCCATGGCATCGCGCACGTCGCGCCGGCCCAGCGCCTCGACCAGGCGCGCGGGCCGCTTGGTGTTGAGCGCGGGCACCAGCACCCAGTCGGGCTGGCGCAGCGCGTCGGCCGGGTCCACCACCATGGTCAGGCCATGCGCCGTGCGGATGCGCTGGCGCATGCCAACCACGCGCAGCTCGAACGGCGGCCGCGCCGCGCCCTGCTCGGCCGCCACCTCGTTGGCCGCGGAGAACAGGTCGAGGAACACGCTCAGGCCGGTGTCGAACACGCCGTCGAGCGCCAGGATCGCTAGCTTCATCATGGCGCGAATGATATCAATATTGTCATTTACGACCGTGGTCCTCCAGGAAAGACAGCCCTACGCTAGAGACCATGACATCACCCATCGACTCCCCGCTCGACCGTTCGGCCTGGACCTCGCTGGTCGGCCCGCAGGCGCACCTGGGACACGGCAACGCCCTGGCCCGCCGCTACCACCCCGAGGTCGCGCCGTTCGCGGGGCTGGTCGAGGAAAGCCCGGCCGCCTTCGAGGCGCTGCGTGCGCTGCTGGGTCCGGACGATCGCGTCATGGTGCCCACGCTCGCGCCGGTCGCCGACATCGACGGCCTGCAGGCCAGGCTGCTGGGCCAGGTCCACCAGATGGTCGCGCTGCACCCCGGCTCGGGCCGTGCGGCGCAGCTGCAAGCCACGCCGCTCGACGCCTCCGATGTGCCCGATGCCCTGGCCCTCGTCGCCCGCACCCGGCCCGGCCCCTTCGGCCCGCGCACGCTCGAGATGGGCGATTACCTCGGCATCCGCGACCAGGGCCTGCTCGTGGCCATGGCCGGCGAGCGCATGCGCTTCGACGGCCACGCCGAGATCAGCGCGGTCTGCGTCGACGACGCCTGGCGCGGCCGCGGCCTCGCCGCCGGCCTCGTGAACCTGCTGCGCGCGCGCATCGAGGCGCGCGGCGAGACCGCCTTCCTGCACGTGCTCAGCGACAACGCGAATGCCATCGCGCTCTACGAGCGGCTCGGCTTCCGCCATCGCCGCACCCTGTTCCTGCACCAGATCGCCCTGGCCACCGTTTGACTCACCCCGCGCTCCGGCGCACAAGGAAACACCATGAAGATCCAAGGTTCCGTCGTATTCGTGACGGGCGCCAACCGTGGCCTCGGCCTCGAATTCGCCCGCCAGGCGCTGGCGCTCGGCGCCGCCAAGGTCTATGCCGCCGCGCGCGAGCCCTCGCAGATTCCGCTGCTGGGCGTGCTGCCGATCCGGCTCGACGTGCGCGATCCCGCGCAGGTCGCCCAGGCCGCGGCCGATTGCCGCGACGTGACGCTGCTGATCAACAACGCGGGCATCGGCCGGCTCAGCGGCTTCGTCGGCGGCGATGCCGAGACCGACCCCGTGGCCGTCCTGCGCGAGCAGCTCGAGACCAACCTCTTCGGCATGCTGCACATGAGCCGCGCCTTCGCGGGCGTGCTGGGCCGCAACGGCGGCGGCGCGATGCTCAACCTGCTGTCGCTCTTCAGCTGGGCCAACACGCCGATGATCGGCGCCTACGGCGTGAGCAAGGCCGCGGCCTGGGCGCTGACCAACGGCCTGCGCCACGAGCTGCGCGCCCAGGGCACGCAGGTGGTGGGTTTCCATGCCGGCCCGATCGATACCGACATGGTGCGCGCGCTCGAGGTGCCGAAGGCCTCGCCCGAGGACGTGGTGCGCCAGTCGTACGCGGCCATCGAGGCCGGCCAGGAGGAGGTGCTGGTCGACGAGGGCACGCGCCAGGTCAAGGGCGCGCTGTCGCAGGGCATCTACCTGCGCGACGTCATGGCCGGGTGATTTCTGCGGGCAGGAGGACGCGTTGTCCGACGCGCGAAGCGCCGGCACGCGCCGGAAGATGGCCGCCATGAAGATCGCCACCTTCAACGTCAACGGCATCCACAGCCGGCTCGACCGGCTGCTCGAATGGCTCGCCGCGTCGAAGCCCGACGTGGCCTGCCTGCAGGAACTCAAGTCGCCCGACGCCAAGCTGCCGCTCGCCGCGATCCGGCGCGCGGGCTACGGCGTGGTCGCGCACGGCCAGCCCGCGTGGAACGGCGTGGCCATCCTCGCGCGCGGGCGTGAGCCGATCGAAACCGGGCGCGGCCTGCCGGGCATGGAGGACGACCCGCAGAGCCGCTACCTCGAGGCCGTGATCGACGGCGTGGTAATCGGCTGCCTCTACCTGCCCAACGGCAACCCGCAGCCCGGGCCGAAGTTCGACTACAAGCTGCGCTGGTTCGAAGCCTTCCACAAGCATGCGAAGAAGCTGTACGCGAGCGGCCTGCCCGTGGTGCTCGCGGGCGACTACAACGTCGTGCCGACCGATGCCGACATCTACAACCCCGCCTCGTGGCGCGACGACGCGCTGCTGCAGCCCGAGAGCCGCGCTGCCTACGCGCGCCTGCTGAAGCAGGGCTGGACCGACGCGATCCGCGCGCGCCATCCCGAACGCGCGCCCTTCACCTTCTGGACCTACTGGCGCAACCGCTTCCCGCGCGACGCAGGCCTGCGCATCGATCACCTGCTGCTCAATGCCGAACTCGCGCCGCTGCTGCGCGATGCGGGCGTGAACCGCGACGTGCGCGGGCGCCCGGGCGCGAGCGACCATGCGCCGGCTTGGATCGAGCTCGACCTGCCCGGCGCTTCGCGCCCCTGACGCACGCCGACCCGTCGCGGAAGGCATGGGCCGTCGTATGATGAAGATCATGCAAAGAACCGGACCGCGAGCCGCATGAGGTATTCGCCAGAACACAAGGCACAGACGCGCGAACGCATCCTCAAGGAGGCCGCGAAGACCATCCGCCGCGATGGGGTCGCCGCGGTCGGCGTCGCCAGCGTGATGGCGGATGCGGGGCTCACGCATGGTGCCTTCTATGCGCACTTCGGCTCCAGGGATGCGCTGGTCGACGCCGCACTCGAACGCATGTACGGCGAGATCGCCGAGCGCTTCGCAAAGGTGACGGCCGAGCTGCCGCCGGACCGGGCCCTGGCCGCCTACCTGCGCTTCTATCTCTCCCCCCAGCATCGCGACAGCATGACGATCACCTGCCCGCTGCCGCTGCTCGTGAACGAGGTTGCCCGCCTCGGCGCCGAGGCGCGCCGCGACTTCCAGCGCGGCGTCGAAACGCTGACCGAAGCGCTCGCCGGGCCGATCGAGGCGCTGGGCATCGGCGAGGCCCGGGAGTTCGCGGGCTCCGTGGTCGCCGAGATGGTCGGCGCGATGACCCTGGCACGCGGCATTGGCCAGCGCAAGGCCTCCGATGCGGTGCTCGAGCGCTCGCGCGATTCGATATTGGGCCGGCTGCGGCTGGACGCCGCGAGCCTCTAGGCCGCGCGCTCCGCTTCCCTCTCTCCGCTTCATCCGACTTGTCGAAGGCACGTCGAATTCGCCCAATAGAATTATGTACGTCATACAATGATGTCGCTCTCACTGTGAACGATTCAAAGGAAAGATGAAATGAACTCCAAGAACACCTCGAGGATCTTCGTCGTCGGCGGCACCGGCGCCCAGGGCATGCCGATCGTGCGTGCGCTGGTCGCGGACGGCCGTTACGCCGTGCGCCTGCTCACGCGCGACACGGCCTCGCGCCGCGCGAAGGAACTGCTGGCACTGGGCAACGTGAGCCTGCTCGAGGGCAGCTTCGCCGACGAGGCCGTGCTGCGCGAGGGCTTCTCGAGCTGCGACGGTGCCTTCGTCAACATCGACGGCTTCAATACCGGCGAGAAGACCGAGACCTACTGGGCCTTCCGCGCCTACGAGATCGCGCTCGAGCAGGGCATCCGCTTCTTCGTCTACGGCAACCTCGACTACGCGCTCAAGAAGGCGGGCTTCGACGCGGCCTTTCGCACCGGCCATTACGACGGCAAGGGCCGCATGGGCGAATGGATACGCTTCCAGAACCAGGCCCACCGCGAGCGCATGGGCGCGGCGATCTTCACCTCGGGCCCCTACATCGAGATGGCGATCTCGGCGATGACGCCGATGTCCCCCGCCGTGGAGGACGGCGTGCTCACCTGGCGCGTGCCGCTGGGACAGGGGGCGGTGCCGCACGTGGCGCTCGAGGACTGCGGCCACTACGTGCGCTGGCTGTTCGATCATCCGAACCTCGCCAACGGCATGGACCTCGAGGTCGCGATCGAGCATGTGCGCTATGCCGATCTCGCCGCAGCGTTCGAGCGGGTCACCGGCCAGCCGGCGCGCTATGTCGACACCGACCTGGCCGCCTATTGGCAGGGCCCCTTCGGCCGCATCGCCGATGCGCCGGCCGGCTACAACGCCGATCCGCGCGACAAGAGCACGATGAGCGTGCGCGACAACTTCACCGGCTTCTGGAACGTCTGGAAGCACGACGTGGTGCGGCGCAACTACGAGCTGCTCGACGAGATCCACCCGGGCAGGATCCGCAGCGCCGAGGAATGGTTGCGGCGCGAGGATCGCCTCGGCCGCGAACAGGGCAAGGGCACGCTGTGGGAGCGTGTCCAGGTCGGCCAGCAGCAGAGGATTCTCAAGATGACCGAGGACATGCGGCAGGGCCGGTTGTAGTCCCGCGCTTCGACCACCGGGAAGCGCTGACGCGCGTTCGATGCCGTGCATGACCGGCCCGAGAATCCGACACCATGAACATCCACATCCGCCAGGAAACGCCCGCTGACGCCCAGGCCATCGAAGCCGTCACCATCGCGGCCTTCGAACATGCCGCGCACACAAGCCATACCGAGCAGTTCATCGTGAGGGCACTGCGCGCGCGGGGCCAGCTCACGGTGTCGCTGGTCGCCATCGAGGGCGAGCGGCTCGTCGGCCATGTGGCCGTGTCCCCGGTTCGCATCGACGGTCGGGCGGGCGATTGGTACGGCCTGGGTCCGATCTCGGTCCGGCCCGACTGCCAGGGCCGGGGCATCGGCTCGCTGCTGATGGCGCAAGCCCTCGACGCGCTGCGCCTTCTGCGCGCCGGTGGCTGCGTGCTGCTGGGGGATCCGGCCTATTACGCGCGCTTCGGCTTCAGGGCCGAGCCCGGCCTGACGCTGCCGGGCGTTCCGCCCGAGTACTTCATGGCACTCGCGCTGGCGGGGACGGTGCCGAACGGCAGCGTTGCGTACAGCGAGGCCTTCGACGCCACGAAGCCCCCTGCCGGTGCCGACACAAGCTCGATCAGCCAAAGGTCGGAAATCGGAGGAATTCAACACTCTAAGCCACGAGTGCATTGACCGTGCCATGCGCACGCAGCCATTGGGCGCGGCGCTCGAACAACCGGGGTACAGCGCGATTGACCAGGGCGATGGTCTCCGACAGATCGCCTGAGAGCAGGCGGCCACCCTCGACGACGATGCGGCCCGCCACCATGGTCAGGTCCACGTCGCCGCCTTGGACCGCATGAACGAGGTTGTGGTGCAGATTGCCGTCCACACCGCCCAGCAGGGGCGTCATCCGCGGGGTGTCCGTCCGCACCGTGATCAGATCGGCCGACTTGCCCGGCTCGATCGAGCCGATGGCGTGGTCAAGGCCCAACGCGCGCGCGCCCCCCATGGTCGCCATCTGACAGACCGACCAGGCGTCGAGCGCGGCGGCGTCCAGCTTGGAGAACTTGGCCAGCAACGAGGCTGTCTTCATCTCCTCGAACATGTCGAGGTTGTTGTTCTCCTTTTCGCCGTCCGTGCCGAGGCCCACTGCAATGCCTCGGGCCAGCATGGCTTCCACCGGCGCCGCGCCGCTGGCGAGTTTCATGTTGCTGACCGGGTTGTGGGCCACGCCGATGTGTCGCGCAGCAAGAATGTCCATCTCCTCTTCCGAAGGCCAGACGCAATGCGCGAGCATGACATGGTGGGCGTCGAGCAGGCCGAACGCTTCGAGCGCCTGGATCGGTCGCATGCCATGGCGTCGCAACGTCTCCTCGACATCGAACCGGCTTTCGTTGCTGTGCGTGTGAAAGCCGACCCTGTGACGACGGCTGATCTCCGCGCAGCGGCGCCACGCGGGAGGCGTGGCGTAGAACATGTGCTCGAGTCCGACCCAGACCTGGATGCGGCCCTGGGCGCCGCCGTGCCAACGTTCGATCAGCGCTTCGTTGGCGTCCAGCGTTTCGAAGTAGTCGTGCTCCGGGTGCTCCGCAACGTAGGGCACCAGCACGGCACGGATGCCTAGATCGGCGGCAGCCCTCGCACTTCCTTCCATGTGGCGCCACATGTCCACGATCGTCGTCGTGCCCGACAGCAGGGCCTCGGCATAGCAAAGGCGGGAGGCCAGTTCGGCCTCCTCGGCGTTGACAACCCGGTGCATCGGATCGATGTGCTGCTGCAGCCATTCCCAGACCGGCAGCCCCTCCGCCGTGCCGCGCAGCAATCCGGAGTGGGCATGGGTGTTCACGAGGCCCGGCATCAGCAACCGATTCTTCAGGCGCCGCACCGGTACGCTGGGGTGAGCGGGAGCGAGTTCGGCGATGGTGCCGACAGCGCCGATGCACCCGTCGGCACCGACCAGCACGGCGCCGTCGCCGATGACGGTGTGCTCGGCATTCATCGTGACGAGATGGTCGGCGTGGAGGATTTGGGAGTTCATGGGGTCTTTCGAGAAAGGGAGTCAGGTCTCTGCCATCGCAGCGCTGCGGGCAGCGGCGTCGCTGGCCTGCTGGCGCGTGCCGAGTCCGTTGAACATCAGGTTGAGCGCGATGGCCGTGAGGGTGGTCAGGACGATGCCGCTGTCGGTGGCCACGCGTGTCCACGTGGGCAATTGCGAGAAGAAGCCGGGCGACAGCAGCGGGACCGTGCCGACGCTGACGCTGACCGCCACCACCAGGGCACTGCCGTTGTGGCGTTCGTAGTTGACGCTCGCCAGGATGCGCAGGCCCATCACCGCGACCATGCCGAACATCACGAGTGCCGCGGCACCCAGCACGAATGGAGGCGTGGCGGCGACGATGTACCCCATTTTCGGGAACAGCCCCAGAGCGACCAGGATCAGGCCGCCGGCCACACAGACGAAGCGGGTGCGGACGCCGGTCAACGTGACCAATCCGATGTTCTGGGAGAACGAGGTGTAGGGAAAAGCGTTGAAGATTCCGCCCAGCACGGCGCCGAGACCGTCGGCGCGCAGACCGCGCACGAGGCGATCCGGCGTGGTCGGCTTGTCGACGATTTGGCCGAGTGCCAGGAACATGCCGGTGGACTCCACCAGCGTGACCAGCATGACCAGGCACATCGAGACGATGGCCACGGGATCGAAGACCGGCAGCCCCAGCGCGAACGGCCTGATCATGCCGACCCAGGGCGTCGTGTTCAGTTCGTCGAGCCGGACTTCCCCGAAGAGGCAGGCCGCAACGAAGCCGAAGCCGATGCCGAGCAGCACTGCGATGTTGGCAATGAAGCCCTTCGCGAAGCGCGACAGCAGCAGGATCACCAGCAACACACCCAGCGAGATGGCCAGGTACAGCGGCCGTCCGTAGGCCGGGTTTGTGCTGCCGTCCGGCAGGGTCGGCTGCCCGCCCGCCGCCCAGTCGATACCGACCTTCATCAGGGTGATGCCGATGACCAGCAGCACCGAGCCGGTCACGATCGAGGGAAAGAAGCGCAGGAAGCGGCCCATCAGTGGCGCGACCAGAATGCCGAATACGCCCGAGGCGATGACAGCACCGAAGATGCCGGGCAGCCCGAGCGAGGGGTTGCTGCCGATCACGATCATTGGGGTGACGGCCGTGAAGGTCACGCCCATCATGACCGGCATGCGGATGCCGAACTTCCAGAACCCCAGCGCCTGGACCAGCGAAGCGAGGCCCGCCGCGAACAGATCGGCGTTGATGAGGAGGACGATCTGGTCGCGCGGCAGCCGGAGGGCCGCGCCCAGGATCAGCGGCACGACGATGCAGGCCGAGTACATCACCAGCACATGCTGGAGGCCAAGGAGTGCGGTGCGCGCTGCAGGCAGCCGCTGGTCCACGGGATGGGTCGTCAGGTCTGTCGAGGTCATGTCTTCATTCCGTTCTTTGATGCACAGCGTCGCGTGGGAACTGGCCGTTCATGGCGGGGCGTGCGGATTCTGGGAGGCGGTGAGGCATGTGTAAAAATGGACTCCATCAGAATTTCCGATACATCGCGGTGAGGTTCTCTTTCGACCAATTGGCCGTGTTCGTCGCCGCTGCGCGCGAGAAGTCGTTTTCCGCGACTGCCCGCAGGCTCGGCAAGACGCAGTCCGCGATCAGCACCGCGATCGCTGATCTCGAGGTGGACCTCGGGGTTGGCCTGTTCGATCGGAGCGGGCGTTATCCCGTGCTCACGCCCGAAGGCGCCGCCTTGCTGGAAGAGGCGGAGGCGATCCTGTCGCGCTGCGGGAGCCTGCAGGAACGCGCGAGCGCGCTGACCTGTGCGTCGGAGGCTCAATTGGCCTTGGCGGTCGAGGATGCCTTTCCCGGCGCTGCGCTCGCACCGGTTCTGGCGGAGTTGCATCGACAACATCCTGGTGTCCGGCTCGACCTCCTGCAGCCGTCCGGTGCGGGGATGCTGGACATGGTCCTGTCGGGGGGTGCTTCACTTGGCTTGGGTTGCGCCAGATCGAACTACCCACAGGGCATCGGCTTTTCCCGGCTCGGCCAGGTCACGATGGTCAACACCGTGCGCCACGATCATCCGTTGGCACAACTGGAACGGGTGCGCTTCGCACACTTGGCCGACCACCTGCAATTGCTGCTGGCGGCGCAAACGGCCCACCTTCTCACGAGCGAATACCTCAGCGCACCGAAGAAGTGGTTCGTCCAGAGCGAAGGGACGCTGATCGATCTGCTCAGGAGCGGCATCGGCTGGTCGATCGTGCCGCGGCGCCTGATCGCTGCGGATCTCGCGGCGGGCACGTTGAAGGAGCTCCGACTCGAGGCTTATCCCTTCACTGAATGGTCGATCGGCCTCGACCTGATCTGGAGCGTGGAGGCCAAGCCCGGTGCGATCGCCACCTGGCTGAAGAGGGAGCTGGCAAGGACCGAGGCCGTGGCCTAACCAGCCAGCCCGGAATCCAGCATTTGCGGCTCATTGCTTTCGCGCGATGGCGCACGATCCTGGACAAGATTCTTGGGGAGCGAGTGGAGGTCATCGAAGCGCAGCTAACTTCGCGCCAGGAATCGCTCGGCCGCCGCCACCCCATCGCTCTCGCTGCGCACGAAGTCGAAGGACAGCCCCAGCACCTTGCCCGCGCCCTGGGCCGCCAGCCGCACCGCCGCGGGAATCGTGCGTTCGCCCGTGACGAACACCAGGCCCGCGCAAAACGCGCGCAGATGTTCCTTGTGGCGCTTGAAGAACAGCGCGCGGCGCTTGCGGTCCTCGTGGCTCTCCTCGGGGTGGTCGCCGGGCAGGTGGTCGGTCAGCAGCACGAAGCGCTCGCCGCGCTCGAGCAGCGTGGCCAGTTGCGCCTCGGTGTCGGTGTCCTGCGAATGGGCCCTCGGGTCCTCCTTGAGGAACACCAGCGGGAATCTCGTCGTGTCGAACAGCATCGCGTTCTCTCCAGAAAAAAGGGAAGGCTTCGTGGGGCGCTCGATTCGTCAGTACAGCTCGTGCCTGACCGCATGCGCGTAGTGCGCATCGATCTGCGCGATCTGCTCCGTGCCGAGCTCGGCCGAGGCATGGTCGCGCCTGCCCAGCGCGGCCAGCATCTGGCCCACGGTCGGCAGCGCATCGCGCGCGAGGCGGGCGCTGTCCTGCCACAGCCGGGCGCGGTGGATCGCCTTGCCGCAATGCAGCAGCACCTCGTCGATCTGCACCACGGTCGCGGTCTTGGGAATGCGCTCGCCCTCGCGCAGTTCGCTCAGCAGCCCGGCATCGGTCGAGACCCGGCCGCGGCCGTTGATGCGCAGGAAGAGTTCGAGGCCCGGGAACAGGAACACCATCGCGAGCCGCTCGTCGCGCCGCAGGTTGCGCATCGACTCGATGCGGTTGTTGCCGGGCCAGTCGGCGAAGGCGACCGTGTGCGCATCCAGCACATGGACGAAGCCCGGCGGGCCGCCGCGGGGCGAGGCATCGAGCCCCTGCTCGCTGCCGGTGGCGAGGCAGAAGAAGGTGGCCTGCGCGAGATAGGCCTCGTGGAAGTCGACCAGGCGATCGAGCACCGCCTTCTGGGTCATCTCGGAGGGCGCGGCGTACAGCGCGTCGAGGTCGGGTTCCAGGACCGGATCGACGAAGGAAGGGCGAGGTCTTGGATTCATGGCGCCCAGCGTACGGACAAAGGCCTTGGCGGCTGTAGACTGGATCGGCCAATCGATAGCTCTCAGCCGCCATGACCGATCCCATTCTTCGCCTCGCCGGCCTGGTCGACCGACAGGATGGCCCGGTCCTGATCGCGGCCGAGGGCAGCCAGGGCGAGGAGCTGGCGTCGGGCCCGCATCGCCATGCGCGCGGCCAGCTGTTCGGCTCGCTGCGCGGGCTGCTGTCGGTCGGGGTCGAGGACGGTGTCTGGATCGTGCCGGCCATCCACGCGGTCTGGCTGCCGCCGCACCAGGAGCATTCGGGGCGTTCGCACGGCCCGTTCCATGGCTGGAGCGTCTATGTGGCAGAACCGGCATGCGCCACCCTGCCCCCACGGCCCTGCACGATCCGCACCTCGGGCCTGCTGCGCGAGGCGGTGCTGCGCGCCTGCAGTTGGCCGCTCGAGGCGCCCAAGCCGCTGGACGAAAGCCGCGCGCACGTGGCCGCGGTCATCCTCGACGAGATCCGCAGCCTGCCGGTCGAGCCCTTCGGCCTGCCGCTGCCGAGCGACCCGCGGTTGCAGCGCATCGCGCATGCGCTGATCGCCGAGCCCGCCGACGAGCGCGGCCTCGAGCAATGGGCGCGCTGGGCCGCCGTGAGCTCGCGCACGCTGAGCCGGCGCTTCGTGGTGGAGACCGGCTTCAACTTCACGGCCTGGCGGCAGCGCGCGCGCATGATGCGCTCGCTCGAGATGCTCGCGGCCGGCGTTTCGGTGACGGCGATCGCGCTCGACCTCGGCTATTCGACCCCGAGCGCGTTCATCGGGCTGTTCCGGCGCACCTTCGGCGAGACGCCGGCGAGCTACCGGGCGCGGCTGTGAACGCTACGCTCAGCCTTGCAACTGGCGCAGCTCGTCGCTGGTGTTGGCATTAAAGAAGGCCGCTGCATCGTCGAACGCCACCTGCACCCTGCGGTGCTGCGCGGTCCATTGGCCGAACTTGCGCTCGCCCGCCTGCAGGAAGGCGAGCAGGCTCGGCGCCAGGCCGGTGCGCAGCAGGCAGAACACGGGCTGCGCGCGCAGCTCGCCGTCTTCGCGCGTGGCGGCCATCGCGATCTCGGCGCCCTGCGCGGCCGCGGCCTCGGCCAGCCGGTCGACCAGATCCGACGGAAAGTCCGGCGTGTCGCAGGGCACGGTGACCAGCCAATCGGTGCGCGCATGCTCGAGCCCGGTCAGCAGGCCCGCGAGCGGCCCCGCATAGCCTTCGATGGAGTCGGACCACACGGGCACGCCCATCGCCTCGTAGTCGGGCAGGTTGCGGTTGGCGCTGAGCATGGCTGTGCCCACCTGCGGCTGCAGGCGGCGCAGCGCATGCAGTGCCAGGGGAATGCCGCGGTGGTCCTGCAGGCCCTTGTCGACGCCGCCCATGCGGCTGCCGCGGCCGCCGGCCAGCACCAGGCCCGTGATGTCTTCGCGCGCGATGGGGTTCATGCGCGCATTCTCGCTGGCGCCCTACGACCTCAGCGTTTGCAGCGCCGAAGTCCAGCGCAGCAGTTCGTCGAGCATCGCCTTCGCGGCCGCCGCGTTGGCGGGGTTGGCCGACAGGCCGCCCTCGGCCTGCAGTTGCTGGCCCACGTTCGTGAACGCGACCGCCTCGAGCATCGGCACCACCTTGAGCGTGCCGAGCAACTGCTTGGTGACGTGCACCGCGCGGATGCCGCCCGACATGCCGCCGTAGCTCACGAAGCCGACGGCCTTGTACTGCCATTCGCGCACGAGGTAGTTCAGGGCATTGACCAGCGCGCCCGGCGGTGCGAAGTTGTATTCGGGCAGCACGAACAGGAAGGCATCGGCCTCGGCGACGCTCGCGCTCCAGGCGCGCGTGTGCTCGTGCGTGTAGCGCTGCAGGCGCGGATGCTCGGGTTCGTCGAACACCGGCAGGCCGAAGGCGGCCAGGTCGACGAGACGGGCTTCGAAGCCGCCGTGCGCTTCGGCGATGCCGTGCGCCCACTGGGCGACGGCCGGGCCCACGCGGCCGGGCCGCGTGCTGCAGATCAGGGTATGGAGGATGGGACGGGTCATCGCGGAATCCTAAGTCATGGCGCGGCCAGTCCGAGGCGTGCGAGGGTCGCGGCCTTGAGGCGGCTGTCCTCGCGCACCTGGCGCTCGAAGTCCTTGCCCGGCTGGAAGTCGACCACCTGGTTGGCGCCGCGCGCCCAGGCCTGGTATTTGGGCGAGGCCACGGCCTCGCGGCACGAGGACTCGAGGCGCGCGACCACCTCGTCGGGCGTCTTCGCGGGCACCAGCACGCCGCCGAAGCTCGCCTGCACCACGGGCACGCCCGACTCCTTGAGGGTGGGCACGTCGGGGAACGAGGGATGGCGCTTGTCGGTGTACACGGCGATCAGGCGCAGCGCGCCCGATTGCAGGTGGCCGGTGATCGAGCTCGCGAGCACGGCGCCGAAGCTCAGGCGCTCGCTCAGCAGGTCCTGCAGCATCGGCGCGTCGCCCTTGTAGGGCACGTGCGTGAGCGCGACCTTGCTGGCGGCCTCGATGTCCGAGGTGCCCAGGTGCGGGATCGAGCCGGTGCCCGAGGTGCCGTAGCTGACCCTGCCCGGTTCCTTCCTCGCATCGGCCAGGATGTCCTGCACGCTGCGGTACGGCGACTTGGCCGGCACCGCGATCGCGAAGATGTTGTCGAACACCTTGCAGACGTAGCGGAAGGAGTCGAGCCCGTAGTTCAGGGCCTTGAGCCGGTGCGGCTCGCTGGTCAGCGGCACGGCGGGCGTGAAGACCACGGTGTAGCCGTCGGCGCGCGCGCCGGCGCCCGTGTTCAGGCCGATAGTGCCGGCCGCGCCGTCGCGGTTGATCACCGCGAAGGGCTGGCCGAGGTTCTCGGACATGGCCTGCGCGAGGCTGCGCGCATTGATGTCGAGCCCGCCGCCGGCGGCGAAGGGCACGATCATCTGGATCGGGCGCGAGGGATAGTCGGAGGCCGCCGCGGCGGGCAGCGCGGCGCATAGCGCAGCGAGCAGCAGCGCGCTGCGGCGATCGAATCGTCGGTTCATGGGAATGCCGCCGGCAGGTTACTCGGCGCGGATGCCGTTGCGCAGCACGCCGATGGCGTCGACCTCGATCTCGACGATGTCGCCGGGCTTCATCCACACCGGCGGGTTGCGCTTGGCGCCCACGCCGCCCGGCGTGCCGGTCACGATCACGTCGCCCGCGGCCAGCGGCGTGAAGGCCGAGATGTGGGCGATCTGGCGCGGGATGCTGTGGATCAGCTTGTCGGTGGTGGTGCGCTGCATCTCCTGGCCGTTGAGCCGCGTGACCAGCGTCATCACGCGCCCGTCGGCGATCTCGTCGCGCGTGACCATCCAGGGGCCGAAGCCGCCGGTGCGCCAGAAGTTCTTGCCGGCGGTCCATTGCGGCGTGGCGGTCTGCCAGTCGCGGATGCTTCCGTCGTTGTAGCAGGCATAGCCCGCGATGTGCGACCAGGCATCGGCCTCGGCGATGCGCCGGCCGCCGCGGCCGATCACGACTGCGATCTCGCCCTCGTAGTCCAGGCGCGTCGACTCGGGCGGCAGCACGATGTCCTCGCCGTGCGCGAGCTGCGATTCGGCCACGCGCAGGAACAGCGTGGGTTGCTCGGTGATCTCGCGGCCGGTCTCGCGCACGTGCTCGCCGTAGTTGAGGCCCACGCAGACGATCTTGCCGGGGTTGGGAATCACGGGCAGCAGTTGAAGCTCGCTCAGCGCCAGCGTGGCGCTCGCCTGGCCCACGGCCGTGGCGGCCTCGGCCAGCAGGTCGGCCGCGATCAGCGCCTTCAGGTCCGCGGCGCGTTCGCCGAAGATCTGGCGCAGGTCGACGACGCGGTCCGCGCGGTCGCCGGTCACCGCGCCGTAGCTGTCGGTGCCGTTGAGTTGGTAGCTGATGAGTTTCATGGTCTGTCCGTGAGGAGGAGTGGGTGAAGTAGAACTACGCCAGCCGACCTCCAATGCGCTGCGCGCCCTCGGTGATCAGGTGAACCATCTTGTCGAGGTCGACGATGGACAGGCGCGAGGTGTCGAAGACCAGCTGGATGGCGGCCCATGCGCCCCCGTCGGCCTTCGGGATCGGCGCGGCCACGGCCGCGAGCTGCGGTTCGAGTTCGCCGATCGACACGTAGTGGCCGGCCTTGCGGATCCCCGCGTAGAGACGGCGGAATTCGCTCCACTCGGCCGGCAGCCCGCTGCGCACGACCTCGTCGTGGCGGGCATCGAAGACCTTGCGCAGCTGCGGCGGCGCGAAGGTCGACAGCAGCACCTTGGGCGCGGCGCCCAGGAACAGCGGCCGCGGCCGGCCGCGCCCGTAGGCCAGCGTCGGCGGCGCACCGCCCATCTCGCGATGGGTGTCGAGCACCTGCATGCCGAAGATGCCCGAGCTCACGCAGTCGAAGCCGGTGGCGGCCACCAGTTCGCGCATCACCGGGATGCCTTCGCGCAGCACCGGGTCGGCATTGCGGATGTAGTGGTCCAGCAGGATGATCCGCGGCCCGAGCGCGTAGTGCGAATCCTCCACGCGCTGCAGCAGCCCGGCCTCGAGCAGCAGCCGCACATAGCGGTAGCCGGTGGGCAGCGAGACCTCGAGCGCCGCGGAGATGTCGTCCGCCGTGCGCGTCAGGTGGGTGTCGTCGAACAGGTCGAGCACCCCCAGCATGCGCCCCAGGCTGGACATGGATTTTTCCGGCACGCCAATTCCTCCAGAGTGTCATGGCGCGACGGGGAGGTGTTGCGAGATGCGATCCAGATCGTGCCCCGTGCGCGCGACGCCGACGATATATCGGTCGGGGCGCAGTATCACCGCCCGCGCCTCGTGGGCCTCGAGCCAGTGGCGCAGCGGCGCGTCGGGCCGGTCGATGACGATAGCATCGGCGCGGCGCCAGCGTTCGGCGGTGGCGGGCGCGGCGGCCGCGAGCGCGTCGGGGCTGCCGATCACCGCGCTGCGCCGGCCCAGCAGCTCGTCGAGCAGGCGGCCGTCTGTCAGCCGCGGCTGGGGAAAGGGCCGCCCGGCGAGCGAGCCCGCGTCGGCATCGAAGGCGCCCTGGCCCAGCAACTGCGGCGGCAGCTCGAAGATCTCGGGTCGCCCGGCACGAAAGCGCGCATCGCGCTCGGCCGCGCGCGCGGGATCGGTGGTCTGGATGATGTTGCCCAGCCGCACCGCGAGCTCGATCAATGCGCGCACATGCGGCGCGCGTTCCGACTCGTAGGTGTCGAGCAGCGCGGCGGGCGCGCCGCGCGCGAGCACGGCCTCGAGCTTCCAGGCGAGGTTGGCCGCGTCGCGGATGCCCGCGCACATGCCCTGCCCGAGGAACGGCGGCGTCTGGTGGCAGGCATCGCCGGCCAGCAGCAGCCGGCCCTGGCGCCAGCCCTGCGCGATGACGGAATGGAAGGTGTAGATGGCGGCGCGCTCGAGCCGCGCCTGCTCGGGCTTCACCCAGGGCGCGACCAGCCGCCACAGCGTGTCGGGTTGCACCAGCGCTTCGCGGTCGTCGTCGGGCAGCACCATGATCTCCCAGCGCCGCCGGTCGCCGACCACGTTGCAGTAGGTCATGGGCCGCGCCGGGTCGCAGTGCTGCACCGTGTGGTCGGGCAGTGCGACCGGTTGCCGCAGCAGCACGTCGAACACCAGCCAGGGCTGGCGCAGCCCGAGGTCGACCATCGCGCTGCCCATCTGCCGGCGCACCGGCGAGCGCGCGCCGTCGCAGCCGACGACATAGCGCGCGCTCAGCGTGGCGTTTTCCTGCCGCTGCAGGTCGCGCACGCTCAGCGTGGCGCCGTCCGCGTCCTGCGCGATGCCGGTCAGCTCGTGCCGCAGCCGCAGCTCCACGTTGGGAAAGCGCGCGAGGCCTTCGCGCAGCACGGCCTCGAGCTCGGGCTGGTGGAAGTAGTAGTTGTTGGCGCAGCCATGCGGGCCGAGCGCGGCGCTGCCGCCGCGGATCAGCATCGTCTCGCCCGCGCCGTTGACGAAATGCATGCCCTGCTCGCCGGGGCGCGCGATGGCCAGCACGCGCTCGCGCAGGCCCGCGCCCTGCAGGATGCGCAGCACCTCGCCGTCGAAATGGATCGCGCGCGGCAGCGGGAAGATGCCGGCCTCCTTCTCGAGCACCAGCACCGACAACCCGGCCGCGCCCAGCAGGTTGGCGAGCGTGGCACCGGTCGGCCCGAGTCCGACGATCGCGACGTCGTGCATCTCCATCGCTTCAGCCACGCTGGTCTTCCTGCATGCGGCGCGCCACCTCGGCCTGCCATTGGGCGCGGCTCATGAACTTGGGGAAGCGCTTCGCGATGGCCTCGGCCTGCGCGAGGATGGCTGCGTCGGACTGCGACAGGTCGATGGTCTCGCGCAGCGGCTGGTCGCAGTACCAGGGCGTGTCCATGAACAGCTCGAGCCGGTTGCCCTCGGGGTCGCGGCAGTAGACGGAGATGGCGTTGCCGTGCGTGACCGGGTGCATCTCGCTCGCGCCCTCGGCCAGCAGCCGGTCGTGGAAGCGGCGCAGCGCGCCGAGGTCGGGCACGCGGAACGAGATCTGGTTGACCACGTTGAAGCCCGGGTTCGAGGGCCGGCCGGTGGCCAGCACGAGCTGGTGGTGCTCGCGCGGATCGCGGCTCAGGAACACCAGCTGCACCGCGCCCAGGTCGCCCGCGTCGGTCTGCGTGAAGCGCAGCGCCTGCTTGTAGAAGCGCGCCATGCGCGGCAGGTCGCTCACATGGAGGCCGATGTGGCTGAACTGCAGGTCCGAGGGGCCGAAATCCGTCATCTCAATGTCTCCAAACGATAAATCGCACGGAGCTTTTCCGTCTCGATGATGAAATACTATAGTTATTCTCATATTTTGACAATAACTATGTTTTATCTATCATCGCGACCGGTGCAAGCCGCACCCAAGATCGAATGGAGACAAACCGATGACTGTTTCGAAGACGCGGGGCCGCCGCTGGCTGGCCCATGGATGCATCGCCGTCGCGGGCGTGCTGGCGGGCGCGGCCTGGGCCCAGGCCGACTACCCGAGCAAGGCGGTGCGGATCATTGCCCCCTTCCCCGCCGGCAGCGGCCCCGACGCGAACGCGCGCGAGATCGCGGCCGAGCTCACGAAGCTGCTGGGCCAGAGCTTCTATGTGGAGAACCGCCCCGGTGCCTCGAACATCATCGGCACCGAGGTCGCCGCGAAGGCGCCGGCCGATGGCTACTCGCTCTACATCGGCACCACCAGCTCGCTGTCGGTGGTGCCGCATCTCTATTCGAAGCTGCCCTTCGATGCCGAGAAGGACTTCGCGCCCGTGAGCCTGCTCGGCGTGCTCAACACCGGCCTGATCGCCACGCCCGGCGTGGAGGCGCGCGACGCGCGCGCACTGATCGCCGCGCTCAAGGCCCGGCCCGATTCGGTGGCGGTCGCGACCGCGGGCATCGGCAGCTACTCGCACCTGTCGGCCCTGTGGTTCAACAGCGCCGCGGGCGTGAAGACCAACCTCGTGCCCTACAACAGCAGCAGCCCCTACGTCGACCTGATCGCGGGCCAGGTGCAGCTGATGTTCGACGGCCTGCCGGCCGCCGCGGGCAACATCCACACCGGCAAGCTCAGGCTGCTGGCCATCACCGGCAAGGAGCGCGCGCCGAGCTTCCCCGACGTGCCCACCTTTGCCGAGGCCGGCCTGCCCGACTACGCGCCGATCGCCTGGCAGGGGCTGCTCGCGCCCGCGGGCACGCCCAAGCCCGTGCTCGAGAAGCTCAGCGCGGCGATGCGCAAGGCCTGCCAGTCGAGCGAGCTCGCGCGCAAGTGGCGCGACTACGGCGGCGAGCTGCGCTGCAACACGCCGGCGGAGTTCAAGGCCTTCATCGATGCCGATCGCGCGATGTGGGGCAAGGTGATCCGCGAGGCGCGGATCAAGCTCGATTGAGCGGTGAGCGGCGCGGCGTCAGCAGGCCGCATCCGCCGCGTCCTGCCGCTCCTGCAGCAGCCGCCACATCACCTTGCCAC
Organism: Variovorax sp. FG153; assembly: GCF_057809595.1. NCBI lineage: Bacteria > Pseudomonadati > Pseudomonadota > Betaproteobacteria > Burkholderiales > Comamonadaceae > Variovorax > Variovorax sp. FG153. The sequence goes on along the minus strand of NZ_JBMDKG010000074.1, from coordinate 7,923 downwards.
TGCCGCTCTTGGGCAGCGTCTCGGCGAACTCGAAGGCGCGCGGCACCTTGTAGCTCGCCATGTTCACGCGGCACCAATCGATCAACGCCCGTTCGTCGAGCTCCGCATGCCCGGGCCGGCGCACCACCACGGCCTTGACCGACTCGCCGCGGTAGCTGTCCCGGGTGGCGATGACGCAGGCCTCCTGGATGCCCGGGTGCCGGTACATCAGCGCCTCGACCTCGGCGGGCCAGACCTTGAAGCCGGACGCATTGATCATGCGCTTGAGCCGGTCGGTCATGAAGAAGTAGCCGTCCGCGTCGACGCGGCCGATGTCGCCGGTGCGGAAGAAGCGCAGGCCCTCGATCTCGACGAAGGCGGCGCGCGTGGCCTCGGGCTGGCGCCAGTAGCCCGCGAAGACCTGAGGCCCGCGCACCACGATCTCGCCGTCCTGTTCCGGCCCCAGCGGCTGCAGCGTCTGCGGATCGATGACGCGCGCGTCGACACCGATGTAGGGCAGGCCCAGGCACTGCTGGCGGGCGGCGTCGGGCGGATTGCTGTGCGAGGGCGCGGCTGTCTCCGTCAGGCCGTAGGCCTCGACATAGCGCAGTCCGGTCTTCTCGAGCAGCCGTTGCGCGACCGCCTTGGGCATGGCCGCGCCGCCGCCGCCGATGTAGGCCAGGCGCGAGAGATCGAGCCGCTCCCAAGCGGAAGCCGACATCAGGTCGATCACCATGGTCGGGATGTTGGCCCAGTGCGTCACGCCGCGCGCCGACAGCAGGTGCGCCGCCACCTCGCGGTCCCAGCGCGGCATGAGCACCGAGCACGCGCCCGCGTGGATGGCCGCGTGCATCACGCCGACCATGCCGGTGATGTGGAACATCGGGACCACGGCCAGGTTCACGCTCTCGGGCACGAGGCCGTTCCAGGCCTTGACCGCCATCGCGTTGTGCATGATCGCCGCGTGCGACAGCATGCAGCCCTTGGGATGGCCGGTCGTGCCGCTGGTGTAGGGCAGCGCTGCGAGATCGCCGGCGGCGCAGGTGGGCGCCGGTGCCTCGTCGCCGCTGGCCGCATCGGCCCAGTCGTGCACCTGGCCCCGGCGCAGCGCCGGCATCGGATGCGGCGCGGTCAGCCACTCGCGCCAGGCAACGGGCCATTCGTGCGGCGGCACCGCCGCGGGATCGAAGGCATCGGTGAAGCGCGTGACCACCAGGTGGTCGAGGCCCTCGCCCGGCGGCAATGCATCGCTGGCACGGACCATCTCCGCCGCGAGGTCGGCCGTGGTGAAGGCCAGCTTCGCCTGCGCGTCGGCGATGAAGTGCCGGAGCTCCTGCGCCTTGTTCATCGGGTTGATGGGCACCACGACGGCATTGGCGCGCAGGATCGCGAAATGCGCGATCACCAGCTGCGGGCAGTTCTGCATGTCGAGCAGCACCCGGTCGCCCTGGCGCACGCCGAGGCGGTGGAGCCGGCCCGCGAGCGACAGCACCGCCTGCCAGAGTTCGCCGTAGCGGAACTCGCGCCCGAGGAAGACCAAGGCGGCGCGATCGGGATGGCGCCGCGCGCTGGTCTCGAGGTTGGCCCACAGCGGCGTGCGTGCGGGGGCCAGCGTGCGCGGAACGCCCGCAGGCCAATGCGGGATGTTCGGGAGGTCTTGCATGGTCATGCCCCGCGCTCAGTACCGGATGCCGCCATCCATGGCGATGCCCGCGCGGCTGAACGCCGCCATCGCCTGCGCGCCGTTCATGTAGACGTCCTTGCGAGTCACCTCGTGGCGCGCATCGACCGTCACCAGGTCGAGCATCTCGACCGTGGCCGTGAACGGACTGCCTTCGGCATCGCGCAGCGCGATGGCCATGCACCATTCGAAGGTCCAGTGGCCGTCGCCGAAGAAGAGGCGCAGCGGCTCGAGCGCGAAATCGAACTTCGCGAACATGGCGGCGCATTGCTGCTGCAATGCCGCGCGGCCGTGCACGGGCGCGGAACCATCGTGCAGCTGGAAGACCGTGTCGGGCGAATGCAGCGCGGCGATGCGTTCGGGCGAGCGGGCTTCCCAGCTCGCGTGGTAGCGCTCGAAGACCTCGCGCAGCGGATGCCGGAGGTCGGCGTTCATGGGTGATGGCATGTCTCGTTCCTGGTTGGAGAGCCGGTGCCGAAGGGCACGGATCGCCGCGCAGTGTTCCGCCGGGCGGGTGGTAGCACCAGGGTCGATCGCGCCAGCGAGGGGTCAGAATCTGCCAACCACCCGAAGCCCGCGAATGGACATGGACGCCTCCCCCTCCACCTTCGAGATCGTCGGCAGCCACGGCAGGGACCTGGACGCGATCGTCCACAGCATGCTGGGCCTGCGCGCGCTGGTGCGCGAGATGGCCGACCAAGGGATAGATGCCGACACCCTGCTGCGGGGCAGCGGTGTGCAGGCGCGGCAGCTCGGCGACTCCGAGGCGCGCATGTCGAACGCGCAGAAGATCTCGATCCTGCGCAATGCCCAGCGGCTGAGCCGCCACCCCGACGTGGGCCTGCGCGCCGGCGCGCGCCAGCAGCTCGGCGACTTCGGCATCTATGGCTATGCGACCGCGAGCTGCGCCACCATCGGCGACGCGATCATCGTCGGCATGAAGCACCTGAAGCTGGTCGGCCCGGTGCTCGAGAAGCGCTTCCGTCTCGAGGGCAGGCTCGCGAAGTTCGAGGGCCGCGACGTCATGGACCTCGGCGACCTGCTGCCGCTGGCCACCGAGTTCTGGATCGGCACCACGCTGAGCCTGGCCAGCTGCGTGCTCGGCGCGCCCTTCCCTTCCCGCTCGCTGAAGCTGCCCTACCCGCGTCCCGCGCATGGCGATGCCTATGCGGCGATGTTCGAGTGCGAGGTGCGCTTCGATGCCGGCACGCTCGAATGGTCCTTCGATGCCGAGCTGCTGCGGCGCCCCTGTCCCCAGGCCAATGCCTATGCGGCCGACCAGTGCCGGCGCGTGTGCGAGAAGCTGCAGCACAACGCCGGCGAAGGCGGCGGCCTCGCGCAACACGTGCGCATGGCCTGCCTGGGCGGGCGCGGCCAGATGCCCGGCGCCGAGCAGTTCGCCGAGCGCTTCGGGCTCTCGGTGCGCACGCTGCACCGCCGGCTCGCCGACGAGGGCGTGCGCTTCCAGGAGTTGGTCGACGAGGCGCGGCTCGAGCTGTCGACCGATCTGCTGCGCAGCACGCGCCTCACGATCGACGAGGTGGCGCTGCGCACCGGGTTCTCGGAGGCGGCGAACTTCCGCCGCGCCTTCCGCAAGTGGACCGGGCTGGCGCCGGCTGCCTACCGGGCGCGGCACGCGGGCTGAGCCCGGATCGATGCGCTCTCGGCGCCTGGCCGAGTCTTTTTCGACCATTCAATTCTGTATGGAAAAGTCAGGGTAAGCCCTGGCTGCGCGTCGCTTCGCTCTCCCTATCATCCGCTCCGACCATTCACATCTGTATGGTGAATGATCGAACTGGCGCCCCAAACCGGAGACAACATGACTCGCAACAGATCGATAGCCCTTGCCCTTTCATGCAGCCTGGCCGCGCTGGTCGCCGGCTGCGGAGGCGGCAGCGGCGGGGGTGGAGACGCGGCCGCGCTGGCGGCCGCGATCGCAGCGGCCAATGCCGGCGCCAACGGGCCGGGATCCGCACCGCCGGCCCCGCGGGCCGCGTTCAAGGAGCGCTGCAGCGGACTCGTCGGCAAGGCCGTCGGACCGGGCAGCATCGCCACGGCCGAAGTGATGGCCGCGTCCGCAACCACGCTGCAGACCTGCCAGGTGCGTGGCGCCATCGTGAGCTCGCCCACCTCGACCATCAACTTCCGCATCGACCTGCCCGAGGACTCGGTGTGGAACCAGCGGCTGGTGCAGATCGGCGGTGGCGGCTACGACGGCGTGGTCGTCGGGCCCGACCTCGTGATGCTGGCCAATGGCGACGTCTACAAGCGCGGCTATGCATGGGTCAGCGCGGATGGCGGCGTGCAGGTGCCTGACCTGAGCTCGACGCTCAACAACCCCTCGGCCTTCGACAACTTCGCCTTCGCCTACCACCCGCAGGTGCTGAAGGCGGCCAGCGCCGCGATCCAGTCGATCTACGGCAAGCCCGCCGCCAGGACCTACTTCTACGGCATGTCCACGGGCGGCCGCGAGGCGCTGCTGCAGGCGCAGCGCTATCCGCAGAGCTACGACGGCATCGTGGCCGGCGAGCCGGTGGTCGATTACAGCAACGTGATCCAGCGCGGGATCGCGCTGGCCAAGCTGGCGTTCTCGAACAACGGCGCTGGCTGGCTCAGCCCGGCCAAGATCAAGCTGTTCGGCGATGCCCAGATGGCGGCCTGCGATGGCCTCGATGGCGCGGTCGACGGCGTCATCTCCCATGTCAGCGCCTGCCGCTTCGACGTGCGCACGCTGCGCTGCCCGGGCGGCGCGGACAGCGGCGACAGCTGCCTGTCGGATCCGCAGATCGCGTCGGTCGACTTCATGCGCTCGGACTTCACGCTGCCCGTGCCGGTGGCGAACGGCATCACCAGGGCGCCGGCCTGGGGCGTGGGCGGAGAGGCTGCCGCGGCCGGCAACTGGACCATCGCGCAGTTCGGCGCGAGCCCGACGGCACCCGCGAGCCAGCTCTACTTCTTCTCCGACTGGTGGCTCAAGTACCAGGTGACCTCGAACGTCAACACGACGGTGCTCGGCTACACGCCGGGGGCCGATCCGGCGCGCTGGCTCGAGCTCTCCGAGAAGGTCAACGCGACGAATCCCGACCTGTCGGCCTTCGCGGGACGCGGCGCCAAGCTGCTGCTGTGGGCCGGCGCGAGCGACAACCTGGTGCCGCCCGGCTATGCCACGGACTACTACCAGAGCGTGGTCGGCAAGCTGGGCCAGGAGACGACCGATTCCTTCATGCGCTTCTACATGCTGCCGGGCGTGGTCCATGGTCCGGGCGGCCCGGGTGCCGGCATCGTCGACAACCTCGCGATCCTCGAGAACTGGGTCGAGAAGGGCAAGGCGCCCGACGATTCGCTCACGGCGGCGCGGCTCGCGGCCGACGGCAAGAGCGTGGAGATGACCCGTCCGCTGTGCCGCTATCCGACCTGGCCGAAGTACCGCGGCACCGGCGACAAGAACCTGGCGGCCAGCTTCAGCTGCGCCTACGACTGAGCTAGCGTGCCTGGGCCTTGCCGGGCTCCGGCGCCAGCAGCATCTGGGCCACGAAGCGGCGGCGCTCGGCCTTGTCGGCGGCGGAGCCCTGGTTCCTGAACAGCGACTCCGACTGCATGTAGCAATAGAGCGTGAAGGCGCGCGAGCGCGCGGACCTGGCGTCGAAGCCGCACGAGAGGAAGCATTCCTCGATGTAGGCGAGCCGCTTGGCATCGACCTCGTCGACGATCATGCGCGCCATCTCGTCGCGCCGGGCCCAGGCCCGGACCGCGAGTTCGACCGAGGCGCCCTTCATGGCCGCGCGGCCATGGAACGGCAGCTCGACCAGCTCGACGATCAGGTCCTGCGCCTCGACGCCCTGCTTGCGGTAGCGCGCGATGATCTGTTCGGTCTGCGCCTCCTGCCAGCTCACGAGGATGCGCTTGAGCAGGTCGTCGCGATCGACGAAGTGCCAGTAGAAGGAGCCGCGCGTCACCTGCAGGAGCTTGGCCAGCACGTCGACGCGGACCGCATCGATGCTCTTGTCGATCAGCAGTTCGGTCGCGGCCACGATCCAGTCGGACGGCCCGAGCTGGGACCGCTCGGAGGCCGGTTTGGCGCCGGCCTCGCTCTTGCGCTGCAGGGCGGCCGAGGCCTTTCGCGGGCGCGGTTTGCCAGGGGTGGTCGTCAGCATGCGCCGATGATAGCGGAGGCCCGCATGCACCAGAGTCAGGGCCGCTTCCCTTGGGCAAACCCTGATCCGTTCGTCCGGATCCGGCTGATAGCATCGCTTCGCCATACACATCTGTACGTGTATTGAGAAACGCGAAAAAGCTCCTTCCCCGACCTCATCGAAAGCCATGCAGTACCAGTTCCTGACCCTCGAACTCCAGGAGGAGATCGCCCACCTGCACCTGAACCGCGCCGGCAAGCGCAATGCCCTCAACGACGGCCTGGTGCTGGAGTTGCGGCATGCGTTCGAGAACCTGCCCGGCCATGTGCGCGCCGCCGTGCTCGGCGGCCATGGGGCGCACTTCTGCGCCGGGCTCGACCTGTCCGAACTGGCCCACCGCGATCCGCCGCAGGCGGTGCAGCACTCGCGCATGTGGCATGCGGCGCTCGATGCCATCCAGTTCGGCCCGGTGCCCGTGATCGCCGCGCTGCACGGGGCCGTGATCGGCGGCGGCCTCGAGCTGGCCGCGGCCTGCCATGTGCGCGTGGCCGATGCCAGCGCCTTCTACGCGCTGCCCGAAGGCACGCGCGGCATCTTCGTCGGCGGTGGCGGATCGGTGCGCATTCCCAAGCTGATCGGCGTTTCGCGCATGGCCGACATGATGCTCACCGGCCGCGTGTACCGCGCCGACGAGGGCGAGCGCGTCGGCTTCTCGCAGTACCTCGTGGCCGAAGGCAAGGCCTGGTCGCACGCGCTCTCACTGGCCCACCAGGTGGCACGCAATGCGCCGCTGACCAATTTCGCGGTGATGCAGGCGCTGCCGCGCATCGCGGAACAGCCCGCGGACCACGGGCTGATGACCGAAGCGCTGATGAGCGCCATCACGCAGAGCGCGCCCGAGGCGAAGCTGCGCGTGCAGGCCTTCCTCGATGGCGCGGGCGCCAAGGTGCGCACGCCGCAGGCCGGCACGCACATCGCGCCCGCTGCCTGAGACAAGACATTCACAACGACCGAGGAGACTTTCATGCAGACACGACGGACCTTCATTCAGGCAGCGGGCGGCGGCGCCCTCGCCTCGCTGCTGCCGCTCGCGGCATCTGCCCAGGCACTGGACCAGGTCAAGATCTACTACGGCTTTCCCGCGGGCAGTGCCGGGGACAGCGTGGCGCGCCGCATCGGCGAGAAGGTCGCGGGCTCCGCGTACTCGCGCAACGTCGCGGTGGTCGACAACCGGCCGGGGGCCGGCGGGCGCATCGCGCTCGAGGTGCTGAAGTCGGCGGCGGCCGACGGCTCGGTGCTGGCGCTGTCGCCGTTCTCCTGCACCTCGATCTATCCGCACGTCTACTCGAAGCTCAGCTACGACGCGAACAAGGACTTCGCCGCCGTGTCGATCGGCGCGGTCATGCACCACGGTCTGGCGGTGGGACCGAAGGTGCCGACCAGCGTGGTCACCGTGCGGGACTTCCTGGCCTGGGCCAAGGCGAATCCGCAGGAGGCGAACTACGGCTCGCCGGCCGCGGGCTCCACGCCGCACTTCATCGGCGCCCTGCTCGGCCTCACGGCCAACGTCGACCTGCGGCACGTGCCCTATCGCGGCTCGGTGCCCGGCATCACCGACGTGGTGGGCGGGCAGATCGCCGCCATGGTCACGCCGAGCGGCGACTTCCTCGCCAACCACCGCGCGGGCAAGCTGCGGATGATCGCGACCTCGGGCCGCCAGCGTTCGCCGTTCTCGCCCGAGGTGCCGACCTTCGCGGAGCAGGGCTTCGCGGACCTCACGACCGAGGAATGGTTCGGCTTCTATGCGCCCGCGCAGACGCCGGCGGCCGCGATCGCCCGCGCCAACGCGGCCGTCAATGCCGCGGTCAAGGAGCGCGCCGTCATCGACAGCCTCGGCGTCGTCGGCCTGATCGCGCGCGGCTCGACCGCGGACGAGATGGCGAAGTCGCAGCAGGCCGAGTTCGAACGCTGGGGACCGCTGGTCAGGCGCATCGGCTTCACGGCGGAGTCGTAGGCGCGCGGATCAGTTCGTCTGCGACAACTGCTCCAGGATCGCCGGGTTCTCGAGCGTCGAGGTGTCCTGCGTGATCGCCTCGCCCTTGGCGATGCTGCGCAGCAGCCGCCGCATGA
>NZ_JBMDKG010000073.1:0-32633 GCF_057809595.1 Variovorax sp. FG153 | reverse complement strand
CTTTCTCTTGGCGAGACAAGAGAAAGTGACTCGCCCGCCGGGGCGAGACCCGGCCAACAGCCCAAACAAGAAGAGCAACCTCACCCCACCCGCAGCACGTCCTCAACAGCCAAAGCAACCCCAGCCAACCGCGAGTCATCCCCTCGAACAGAGGAAAGCATCAACCCAACAGGCAGTTCCCCAGCCGAATGACAAGGCAAGCTGAACGAACACCCATCCATCAAATTGATCGCAAACGTATTCCGCAACAACAGTCCGTTAGCCTGGAAAAACGCCGAATCCTCAGCCAACGAATCAATGGCAGGCGCCACGATAGGCACCGTAGGACACAGCAACGCATCGAACCCCTCGAGCCGCCCTTCGACCCGCGAGATCCACTCCCGCCGCCGATCCAGCAGCGCGATGTAATCAGCCGCCCGCACCTCGGTCCCCAGAGCAATCCGCGCCGCAACCCGAGAGTCGAAAGCCTCGCGCTTAGAAGCAAACCGTTCCCGATGCACAGCCGAAGCCTCGATAGGCGACAACCCCCCCGGCGCATTGACCGTCCCGATCTCCGCCAGTTCGCTCAAGGGAATTTCGACGATCTGCGCCCCCGCCTTCGACAGCGCCTGAACAGCCCGCTCGAAAGCCCGCGCCACACCAGGCTCGATCGCATCGAACATCAGCGTCTTCGGCACCGCAAGCCGCAACCCCTGCGCCGGCCGGCGCCGCACCGCGAGCGGCGCGTCGGCGATCGCGGCGTCGGCAATCAGGCAGTCCTCCACGCTGCGCGCCATCGCGCACACCGTGTCGAGCGAACGCGCGAGTTCGAAGGCGCCGGTGCGCGGCACGCGCGACTGCGTGCTCTTGAAGCCGACGATGCCGCACAGCGCGGCCGGAATGCGGATCGAGCCGCCGGTGTCCGAGCCCAGGCCCGCGACCGCGAGGCCCAGTGCCACCGACACCGCGGCGCCCGACGAGGAGCCGCCGGGAATGCGCGCGACCTCGGCGTCGGCCGGGTTGCGCGGCGTGCCGTAGTGCGGGTTGATGCCCACGCCCGAGAACGCGAACTCGGTCATGTTGGTGCGGCCCACGATGGCCGCGCCCTGCGCGCGCAGCCGCGTCACCACGGTCGCGTCGCGCGCGGCCGGAGGCTCGCCCCGGCAGGCGATGGAGCCGGCCAGGGTGGTCTCGCCGGCCACGTCGTAGAGGTCCTTGATCGAGACCGGCAGGCCGGCGAGCGGCGCGGTCTGCACGCCGGCCTTGTGGGCGGCATCGGCATGGCGCGCGGCGGCCAGGGCGGCGTCGGCGTAGAGACGGGTGAAGACGTTCGCGGCCGCGGGCTGCGCGGCGCCGTCGAGCACCTGCTCGATCAGCGCCTCGTGCGTGAGTTCGCCGCGGGCGATGCGCGCGCGCAGCGCGCCGATGGTGGAGTCGTTCTGTGTCATGAAAGAGTTGGCGTTCAGGCGATCACGGGCAGGACGCGCACCGCATAGCGGTGGACGATGCGCCGCTGCAGGCGCGCGTCATGCAACTCGATTTCCATCTGCGCGGCGGGGCGGATGGCCTCGCCGCGCGCGTTGGGCAGCGCCGCCAGTGTGCCGCAGGTCATGAAAAGTCCCTCGGGCTCCTTGCCAAGACCCGGCAGGCCGTCGCGCAGCGCGGCCAGCGGGCGGATCGCGGCGAGGGTGCCGCGCTGGTAGTCGACCCAGCGGCCATCCTCGAAGATGCGCGAGCGCAACTCGATGGCGTCCTGGTGCGCCTCCACGTCGCGCCAGCGCCAGGCCGAGGCGGCCAGCGGCTTGGCGCACATCTGCTTGGAGACGGCGACCGAATAGCTCTCGACCTGGCGGTCGGTGTGGTCCGAGGCCACGCCGAGCCACCACTCGCCCCGCGAGAAGAACAGCAGCGGTTCGGCCTCGCCCGAGCTCTGGTCGCCCAGGGCCTCGATCTCGGCGGACTGCGTGAGCAGCAGCGGGGCCATGCGGTAGTACAGCGGCACGCTCGAAGGGCGCGGCACGCCGAGCGCGGCCAGCTCCTCGATGTGGTGCTCGATGGCGGCGCTGTCGCGGCCGGTCCAGCCGGCCACCACCAGCGCGCTGGGCGCGACGGCGTGCAGCGCGCTGCTGCGGGTGCCGTCCTCGGCGATGCTTTCGCACGCGATGTGCAGGGTGTTGCGGGTCATCGCTTCAGGCCTCCAGCGGTTCGTGCGCGGTCTCGCGCGCAACCAGCAGCGCGACCAGCGTGAGGCACAGCGCGCCGGACACGTAGAGCGAGACCGCGAGCGTGCTGCCGTAGGACTTGAACAGGCTGGCGATGATCAGCGGCGCGAAGCCGCCGCCGAGGATGCCGGCCAGCGTGTAGGCCAGCGAGGAGCCCGCATAGCGCACGCGGTTCGGGAACTGCTCGGTGACGAAGGCGGCCTGCGGGCCGTACATCATGGCGTGGATCACGAGGCCGACCACCACGGCGGCGCAGATCGCGAGCGGCTTGGCGCTGTCCATCAGCACGAAGAACACGAAGGCCCAGACGATGCCGCAGAGCGCGCCGATGATGTAGACCGGACGCCGGCCGATGCGGTCCGACAGGCTGCCGAACCAGGGCACCGAGATCGCGTTGCAGGCCGCGCCGATCATGGTCGCGGTCAGCGCCAGCGGGCGCGACAGGTGCAGCACGGTGGTCACGTAGGTGAGGGTGAACACCACCACCAGCGCATAGAGCACGTCGGAGCCGATGCGCGAGCCGCCGGCCACCAGCAGGCGGCGCCAGTGCTGGCCCAGCACTTCCTTGATCGGGGTCTTGGCGGTCTCCTGCTTCTGCTCCATCTCGCGGAACACCGGCGTTTCCTCCACGCCGCGGCGCAGCCACAGGCCGAACAGCACCAGCGCCACGCTCGAGACGAAGGGGATGCGCCAGCCCCAGGACTGGAAGTCCTCGGGGCTGAGCCAGGCCGAGACGGCGGCGATGAAGCCGGTGCCGATCAGCGTGCCGGCCGAGGGGCCGACCTGCGTGAACGAGGCGTTGCGGCCGCGCTCGTTCGGCTTGCCGTGCTCCATCGACAGCAGCACCGCGCCGGCCCATTCGCCGCCGAGCGCCACGCCCTGCACGAAGCGCAGCGCGACCAGCGCCACCGGTGCCCAGATGCCCCAGCTCGCGTAGGTCGGCAGCAGGCCCATGAGGCCGGTCGACACGCCCATGATCACCAGCGTGGCGACCAGCACGAAGCGTCGGCCGAGCCGGTCGCCGAGGTGGCCGAAGACAACGCCGCCGAGCGGGCGCGAGATGTAGCCGACCGCGTAGGTCGAGAAGGCGAGGATGGTGCCGGTCAGCGGATCGAAGGAGGGAAAGAAGATCGCGTTGAAGACCAGCGCCGCCATGATGTTGTAGACGGTGAAGTCGTACCACTCGAGCGTGGTGCCGATGGAGCTGGCCATCGCGAGGCGGCCCATCTTGGCGGGCTTGGCGCCGTGCGCGGCGGACGCGGCCGGGAGAGCGTGTTCGGTCATGAGGATCCTGGAACGAGGAAGAAGGTGAAGGAGGCGGTCGGTCAGGCCAGCTCGCCGGCGTGCAGCTTCCAGCCGAGCGCGAGCAGCCAGCCGCTCGCGGGATCGGCATCGAGCGCGGCGGCGGCCGTGGCGCGCGCGGCGCGGGCCGCGTCGGCGCCGCTGGTCTCGACCACCAGCATCGGCTGCAGCACGCGGCCTTCGCTGCTCTCGCGCGGCAGCGGCGTGCTCAGGGCGACGTCGGGCTGCAGCAGGAAGGACTGGACGAAGCCCGGCTGCCCGGCGAGGCGGCGGCCGGCCTCGGCGGCGCGTTCGGCGAGCGCCGCTGCATCGGTGGCCACCTCGAGCGGCAGCACCGCGATGTGGCTGCCGCTGCCGAAGCCGGTGACGGCGCGCACCGCGCAGACGCGGCGGATCGGGTCGCGCATGCGGTCGAGGTTGGCGATCGACCAGGGCGTCTGGCGCTCGAAGGCGGCGCGGTAGCCGGCCGAGCGGAACACCTCGAGCGAGGCGGTGCGGTACAGGCCGAGGTAGCGGCGGCCGCCTTCGAGCGAGAAGTAGCGCGCGCCGGAAAGGAAGCCGGGAATGCGCACGCGTTCCTCGACGTGCTCGCGGTCGTACCAGCGGTTGAAGTCGGCCTCGTCGGCCGCGGGATCGACGTCGCAGGCGACGAAGAGCAGGCCGTTCTCGGTGGCGGAAGGTTCGGAAGCGGTGGCGGTGGAAGTCATGGCGGCGGAAGCGGGAGCGGGCCTTCGAAAAAAGAAGGCGCGATCTTCCGTCGCGGGGTCAGGCTGTCACAAACGAGTTTTTCTGGGCGACAGCCACAAGAATTACTGGCCCCTCGCTGGGGCGCAAATGCGCTGTTTCGAGGGTTAACCCTCTATGGCTCCGCTCCAGATTGGTGCGACCGCCGCGGCCGTGAACTGGTCGGAGGCCCGGCAGGCCAGTTCGGCCACGAGCCGGATGGCGTCGGAGTCGGCGGCCTCGAGATGGCTCACCACCAGCCGCTGCGGCGAGATCAGCGCATCGCATTCGATGATGCGCACGTCGCCGGCCGCCACGTATTCGTAGACCGGCGGCAGCGGCACCAGCGCATTGCCGAAGCCGGCCTTCACCAGCCGCGCGAGCGCCGAGATCGAGCTCACGCAATGCACCTTGCCCAGCGGGATGCCCACCGCGCGGTAGAGGTTCTTGAGCGCCTCGTGCGGCTGCGAGCCCGGGCTCATGGTCAGCACCGGCTGGCGCAGCAGCTGCTCCACCGTCTGCGTGCCCTCGGCGCTCATCTGCCCGACCCAGCCCATGGGCATCGGCAGGCAGGGCGTGCTCACGATGCCCGCGCCCGCGATGTGGTCGGTCTGCAGCGCGATGTCGAGCGCGCCCTCGCGCAGGCCGCGGTGCAGCGCGAGCGTGGTCTCGGAGGTGAGCTGCACCTCGATGCCCGGGTAGGTGGAGCGCAGGTTGGTGAGGAAGCCCAGCAGCCAGGTGTGGACCACGGTCTCGATCGCGCCGATGCGCACCAGGCCTAGCAGGTCCTCGCGCGGGCGGCCCAGCGAGACGATCTCGCGGCGCAGCTCGAGCAGCCGCTCGCCGTAGTCCATCAGGCGCACGCCGACGGGCGTGAGCCGCAGCTCGCGCGCGTCGCGTTCGAACAGGCGCGCGCCGATGTCTTCCTCGAGCGAGGCGACGCGGTTCGACACGGCCGCCTGCGTGATGTGCAGCCGGTCGCTCGCGGCCCGGAAGCTGCCCAGCCGCGCGGCCCAGAGAAAGGCTTCGACGAATCGTGTGTTCATGCAGGTGTGTCCGCGGGGATTGTGCCGGCAATCGCGCGGCGGCCACCCCGGGACGGCCCGCATGGCTACTTCGCGGCGAGGGGGAGGGTGAGCGCGTCCAGCACCGGCACCACCGCGGCCGCGTCGTTGCTCGCGAGCAGCACCAGCGCCTCCTTCGTGGCCGGCGAGAACGCGAGCAGCGCGCGGTAGCCGCCGGTCTGGCCGGTGTGGAAGTAGATGCGCCGCTGCGCGCCGCCCGCGGCCGGATCGCGCATGCGCAGCGCATAGCCGACGTCGTACTCGCCCTGCGCCGACAGCGGCTCGCGCAGCCGCTCGGCCGCGGCGCCCAGCGGTCCCGCGCGGCCGGCCATCAATGCGCGTGCGAACAGGAGCAGGTCGGGTACGGTGCTGCGCAACGCGCCGGCCGCGGCCAGCGCGCCGAATTCCCAGGGCGCGCGCGCCGCATCGCCGGCGTAGCCCTGGGGCAGCCGCTTCGCGCGCGCCGCGTCGAGGTGCTGCACCGTGTCCTTCATGCCCAGCGGCACGGCGATGCGCTCGCGCACCAGCTGGTCCCAGGGCCGGCCATAGCGCTCCGACAGCAGCTGCCCGACCAGCGCGATGCCGAGGCTGCCGTAGCGCGGCGCGCACGGCGGCGACTGCGCGAGCTCGAGCGAGGAGAGCGCCACCATCAGGTGGGCGCGCGTGGGCCTGGCGAAGGGATTGGAGTCGGGCCCCGGCGGGCGCGCCGGCAGCGCGGGCAGGTTCGGCAGGCAGGCCGTGTGGGTGATGAGCTGGCGCAGCGTGATCGCGGCCACGGGCGGCGGCAGCGTGGCCTTGTCGGCGAGCAGCCGGCCCAGCGTGTCGTCGAGCGAGAAGTCGCCGCGCTCCACCGCTTGTGCGAGCAGCAGGCCGGTGAAGACCTTGCTGATCGATCCGATCTCGAACACCGGTTGCGCTTCGCCGGGCGTCATCGCCCTGGCCGTGCCGGCGTGCCGGGGCGCGTTGCGCAGGATGGCGAGGTGCGCCATGCCCTCGCGCCAGGTGCCGGCGACGACGGTGCCGGGGCGCTGGCCCAGCACCTCGGCGGCCAGCCGCGCGGGCGCGGTGTCGAAGCCCGTCGCGGGCTGGGCGTGGGCCGCGGCGAAGGCGAACGAGGAGAGTGCGAGCGCGGCGAGGCGGGCGCGCGGGAGCGGATGGCGAAGCATGGCGATGAGGGCTCGGTGTGGCGGATGGCCGCGCATCTTCGGGCGGCGGCCCATCGCGCCGCAACGCGTCCGCGGGCGGGCTTCGTCACCCGCGTAACGGCCGTAACCGGCCGGGCGCCGGGTGGCCTCATGCATAATTAAATGAGAAACGTTCTTATTAACTTGCAAGCCGGCGCGATCGAGTCATCCGCCCGGCCCGTGCCCGAATCGCCATGTCCGCCCCTGCCACCACCGCCGAATCCGCCGGCGACGTCGCGAGCCTCTATGCCGAGCACCACGGATGGTTGCGGCACTGGTTGCGCGCGCGGCTGGGCAATGCCTGCGACGCGGCCGACCTCGCCAACGACACCTTCGTCCGCATCCTCGCCAACCGGCGCCGCCAGCACTGGGGCGAGGAGCCGCGCGCGCTGCTCACCCACATCGCCAAGGGCCTGGTGATCGACCACTGGCGGCGCGCCGAGGTCGAGCGCGCCTACCTCGAAGCGCTGGCCCACCGGCCCGGGGCCGAGGCGCCGTCGCCCGAGACGCGGCTGCTGGTGCTGCAGACGCTGCAGCGCGTCGATGCGCTGCTGCGCGCCATGCCGGCGCGCACGCGCGAGATCTTCCTGCTGGCGCAACTCGATGGCCTCGGCTACGCGGCGATTGCCGCGCAGTTGCGGACCTCGGAGGTCACCGTCAAGCGCCACATGCGCAAGGCCTTCGTCGCCTGCCTGGCGGCCGCATGAACCGCGTGGGCGTTTCGCAGGAACCGGGTGCGGCGCTGCTCGGCGAGGCCGCCGACTGGATGGTGCGGCTCGGCGGCGGCCCGGCCGATCCGCGCGAGCACGAGGCCTTCGCGCGCTGGGGCCGGCAGAGCGCCGCCCATGCCGAGGCCTGGCGCCGCGCGACCTCGGTGCAGTCCCTGTTCGCGCAGGTGCCCGAGGGCGTGGGCGGCGACGCGCTGCGCCGCGTGCGCCCGCGTGGCCGGCGCCAGGCGCTGCAGCTGCTGGCCACCGTGGCGCTCGCCGCGCCGCCGGCCTGGTGGCTGTGGCGCGAGCAGCCGTGGCAGGACTGGGTCGCCGACCTGCGCACCGCCACCGGCGAGCAGCGCCGGCTCACGCTGGCCGACGGCACGACGGTGGTGCTCAACACCGCCACCGCGCTCGACGTGCGCTTCGATGCCGAATGGCGCAGGCTCTGGCTGCATGCGGGCGAGATCCTGCTGACCACCGGCCACGACGCCTTGCCGGCCTCGCTGGCGCGGCCTTTCGTGGTGCAGGCGCCGCAGGGCACGGCGCGCGCGCTCGGCACGCGCTTCACCGTGCGCCGCGAGGCCGACAGCCTGCGCGTGGCGGTCTACGAGGGCGCGGTCGAGCTGCGTTCGGCCGCCACCGGGCAGACGCGGATCGTGCCCGCGGGCATGCAGGGCGCGATCGGCCCCGCGGGGCTCGGCGCCGAGGCGCCGGCCGACCCGGCGGCGCTGATGTGGGAGCACGGCATGGTCGTGGCCAAGGACATGCGCCTCGACGCGCTGGTGGCGGAGCTCTCGCGCTACCGCGGCGGCGTGCTGCGCTGCGATCCCGCGGTCGGCGCGCTGCGCGTGTCGGGCGCCTTCCCGCTGCGCGACACCGATGCCAGCCTCGCGCTGCTGGCCAAGACGCTGCCGGTGCGCATCGGCGGCATCACGCGCTACTGGACCGTGGTCGAGGCGCGCTGAAAAAAAGCTGATCCCTTTTTCGCGCTCGCGCGGTGTACCGGGAGAAGGGCCTCGAGACCGAGGCCCGCCCTTTCGTCCACCGCCTGCATGCAGCACCAAGAAGGAAGCATCTTGTCCGTCCGCCGTCCCTCCGCGCCCCCTCCACTCGCTCGCACCGCGCGCGCCGCGCGCGCCCTGTGCCTGGGGCTTGCCTTCGCCGCCCTCGGCCCGGCCGCCGGCGCCCTCGCGGCCGAGCCCGCGCCGCCCGAGGCGCGCGCCGACTACGACATTCCCGCCGGCCCGCTGAGCCATGTGCTGGCCCAGTTCGCGGCCCAGGCCGGCGTGCCGCTGTCCTTCGACCCGGCCACGCTGGACGGCCTGCGCAGCCCCGGCCTGCGCGGGCGCTTCGGCATGCGCGAGGGCTTCGCGCGGCTGCTCGCGGGCAGCGGCCACGCGCTGGTCGACAAGGGCAGCCGCAGCTATTCGCTCGGGCGCGTGGCCGCGCCGGCGGCGGTGACGCCGCCGCCGTCCCCGGCGGGCACCGCGCAGTTGCCCGAGGTGCGCGTGAACGCCGACCCGGCGCCGCCCACGCTGGCCGACGACACCGGCTTCGTCGCCCGCCGAAGCGCCATGGGCACCAAGACCGACACCGCGCTGGTCGAGACGCCGCAGGCGATCTCGGTGATCAACCGCCAGGAGATGGATGCGCGCGGCGTGCAGACCGTGACCGAGGCGCTGCGCTACGTGCCCGGCGTGGCGATCGAGACCTACGGCCCCGACTCCAAGGGCTACGACTGGCTGATGATCCGCGGCTTCAACGGCCAGGCCACCAGCGACTACCGCGACGGGCTGCGCCAGGCCAGCTACAGCTACGCGCTGTTCCGCACCGAGCCCTACGGCATGGAACGCATCGAGGTGCTGCGCGGCCCCTCGTCGGTGCTCTACGGCCAGGCCGAGGCCGGCGGGCTGGTGAGCCGCACCAGCAAGCGGCCCACCGGCACGCGCCTGCGCGAGGTCGAGGCGGGCGCGGGCACGCACGAGGTGAAGCAGGGCGCCTTCGACATCGGCGACGTGGCCGGCGAGGACGGCCGCGTGGCCTGGCGCCTGACCGGCTTCGCGCGCGACGGCAACAACGTGTTCGACGACCGCAACGACCGCGCCTACCTCGCGGGCGCGGTGCGCTGGAAGCTCTCGGGCGACACCGAGATCACCTTCCTGGCCGACTACCTGCGCGACCGCAGCACGCTCGCGAACAACTGGTCGTGGACCTGGCCCGGCCCGGTGCCCACGCACATCTCGTACTCCGAGCGCGGCTTCGACCGCTTCCACCAGAACCAGGGCTCGGTCGGCTGGGAGCTCGAGCACCGCATCGGCGAGCAGTGGCGCCTGCGCCAGAACGCGCGCGTGGGCGATGTCGACGTGCCGGTGTTCAACAAGACCATGCTCAACGGCCTGCGCGCCGATGGCCGCACGCTCAACCGCTATGCGTTCCGGCGCGAGGAGAACCTGCGCCAGGTCGCGATCGACAACCAGCTCGCGGGTCGCGTCGCGCTCGGCGACACGGTGCACGAGTTGCTGCTGGGGCTGGACCTGTCGCGCGTGAAGGCCCATGCGCAGCGCTGGATCGGCGCCGAGCCCACGCTCGACCTGCTGGCGCCGGTCTACGGCCAGGCCTTCGCGCTGCCGGCCACGGCCCAGCTCGACAGCCGCGTCGCGCAGTACCAGAGCGGCATCTACCTGCAGGACCAGGTCCGCTTCGGCGAGCGCTGGCTCGCCACGCTCGGCGGCCGCTGGGACCGCGCGCGCACCACCACCGACAACCGGCTCAACGGCCAGCGCCAGGCGCAGCGCGACCAGGCCTTCTCGGGCCGCGCCGCGCTCAGCTACGGCTTCGCCAGCGGCCTGGTGCCGTACGCGAGCTATGCCACCTCGTTCCTGCCGCTGATCGGCACCAACACCGCCACCGGCGCGGCCTTCGAGCCGACGCGCGGCAAGCAGTTCGAGCTCGGCCTCAAGTACCAGCCGCCGGGCAGCGACAGCCTCTACACGGCCGCGCTGTTCGACCTGCGCAAGACCAACGCCGCCACCACCGACGGCCTGACCGGCTTCACGCGCCAGGTCGGCGAGACGCGTTCGCGCGGCCTCGAGCTCGAGGCCAAGACCAGCCCGACGCGGCGCTGGAACCTGGTCTTCAACTACACCTACAACGACGTCGAGGTCACGCGCAGCGACGTGAAGAGCGAACTGGGCCGCCGCCCCGCGCTGGTGCCGCGTCACATCGCCTCGGTCTGGAGCGACTACCGCTTCAACGGCGCGCTCGCGGGCTTCGGCGTGGGCGCCGGGCTGCGCTACGTCGGCAAGACCTACGGCGACGCGGCCAACCAGATCGCGGTGGGCGGACGCACGCTGCTCGACCTCGCGCTGTACTACGAGCTGCCGCACTGGCGCTTCGCGCTCAACGTGAGCAACGCGCTCGACAAGCGCTACCTCTCGACCTGCGCGAGCAGCGCCTGCTACTGGGGCGCCGAGCGCAGCGCGCTGCTGAGCGCCAGGTACAGCTTCTGAGCCCGCGGCGGTTCAGCCGCGCGCGGGCAGCACGTTGCGCGGGTCCTGCCGCAGCACCAGGTCCCAGAGCTGTTGCCCGGTCGGCGCGCGCGACTCCTCGCAGACATGCGCGACCAGCCCGGCCGCGCGCCCGACCAGCGCGAGGCCGCGGCCCAGCAGCGGGTCGAGGCCCATGTCGGCGAGCACCGCGCCGTTGGCACCGGCCGCGTTGAGCGGCAGGTGGCGGCCGTGGTCCTCGCGCAGCACCTCGACCAGCGCGAGCGCGAGGCGCCAGTGGCGCCCGAAGTAGCCGTTGGCCTTCGACACGGCCAGGAGCGTCGGCACGCGCGGATCGCCGTCGACATGGATCGGATGCCCGATGCCCGGGATGCTGCGCTTCGCCTGCCGGCGCTCGCGCACCAGCGTGGCCGCGCGTTCGCGCACTTCGGCATCGCTCGCGTCGTCGGCGAGACCCTCGGCGGCCGCGAGCAGCATCTCGCTGACGTTCTGCACCGTGCCGAGGAAGTTCGAGCCCGCGCCCAGCAGGCCCGCGGCCACCGCGCCCTGCAGCGACTCGGGCGCGCCGAGCCAGGTCATGCGCGTGGCGATCGCGCTCGGCGTGAGGCCGTGGTCGGCCGCGGTCACCAGCAGCATGTTGACCATGGCCTTCTCGCGCGGCTCGGGCAGCCGCGCCATCGCGAGCAGCCACAGCATCTCGACGAAGTCGAGCTTGCCGATGATCTCGGTGGCGAGGTTCATGCCGCGCACGTGGATCGCGTTGGGGGTGGTGTAGCCGATCTCGGTCCTGATCGTCATCGCCGGCCCCTCAGCCCGCCAGGCCCACGGTGATGCCGCCGCAGACGTAGAGCACCTGGCCGGTCATGAACGAGGCCATCGGGTGCATGAAGGCATCGACCGCGTGCGCCACCTCGGCGGGCTCGCCGAAGCGCTGCACCGGAATGCCCTCGGCGATGCGCCGCGTGCGCGGGCTGTCGGCCGGGTTCGCGGCCTTGAAGGCCTCGGTGGCGATCGGGCCCGGCGCCACCGCGTTGACCGTGATGCCCTGCGCCGCGAGCTCGAGCGCCCAGGTGCGCGTGAGCGCGTTGAGCGCGCCCTTGGCGGCCGAGTAGCCGCTGCGCAGCTCCTTGCCGAGCGCGGCGCGGCTCGTGATGTTGACGATGCGTCCGCCGCCGGCCGCGCGCATCGCGGGCAGCACGGCCTGCACGCACTGCAGCGCGGCGCGCGCGGTCACGCCGATCTGCAGGTCGAAGTCGTCGAGCGAGGTGCTCTCGAGCGGCGCCGGGCGGATCGCGGCCACGTTGTTCACCAGGCCGGTGAAGCGGTGGCGGCCGCAGGCTTCGGCGAGCGCGGCGGCGAGCGCCTCGCGGTCGCCCATGTCCACGCGCAGGTGCGTGCCGCTGCGCGCGTCGGGCGGCGGCTGGAGGTCGAGGCTGGTGACCTGCCAGCCGCTTTCGATGAGGCGGCGGCAGATCGCGAGGCCGATGCCCGAGGAGCCCCCGGTGACGAGGGCGTGGCGATCGGTGCTTGGCGTGGAATTCATGGCGTGGCGTGATGCGGTGAGGAGGTCTCGCTGCCGGCGCCCATGCGCCGCAGCACTTCGATGCGTGCATCCTTCTTCGAGGCCTTGCCGTTCGCGGTGCGCGGCAGCGCGTCGAAGAAGTGCACCGCCTTCGGCGTCTTGACGGGATCGAGCCGCTCGCGCACCCAGGCGACGAGCTCGGCGGCCTCGCAGGCCGCGCCCTCGCGCAACTGCACCGCGGCATGCACGGCTTCGCCCCACTTGTCGTCGTCGACGCCGATCACCACGCAGTCGTACACGGCCGGATGGCGGCCCAGCACGTTCTCCACGTCGGTCGGGTAGACGTTGAAGCCGCCGGTGATGATCAGGTCGCGGATGCGGTCCTTGAGGAACAGGAAGCCGCGCTCGTCGAGATAGCCGCCGTCGCCGGTGCGCAGCCAGCCGTCGTGGAAGGCCTCGGCGGTCTTCTCGGGCTGCTTCCAGTAGCCCGACATCACGAGGTCGCCACGCACCACCACCTCGCCGCTCTGGCCCGGCGGCAGCAGCGCGCCGGCCGGGTCCATGATCGCGACCTCGGTCATCAGCGCGGCGCGGCCCACCGACTCGAGGTTGCGCGGATCGAGCGCGTCCTCCACCGGCATGTAGGAGATGATGGCCGGCGCCTCGGTCTGGCCGTAGCCGGTCTCGACATGGCCGAACACCTGCTGCGCCTCCACGATCTTCGCGCTGCGCATCGGCGCCGCCGCATAGACGAAGTGGCGCAGCGCGCGCCAGTCGCGCCCGCGCGCCGTCGGGTCCTCGAGCAGGCTGTAGATCAGCGTGGGCGGCATGAACACCGCGGTCACGCGGTCGTGCTCGAGCTGGTCGAGCACCTCGCGCGGCTTCGTCGAGCGCGGCAGCAGCACCGTGCCGCCGCTGCCGAGCACCGGCAGCAGGAAGGTCGAGGTGCCGTGCGTGATCGAGGCCACCGCGAGGTAGCGCTCGTCGGCGTCGAGCTTCATCGCCTGCATGATCGAGACGATGGTCGTGTTCCACGCGCGGTAGCTCTGCATCACGCCCTTGGGCGCGCCGGTGGTGCCGCCGGTGAACTTGATCGCCTGGATCTCGGCCAGGTCGTGGCGCACCGGCACGGGCCGGTGGCCCGCATGCGCGGCCAGCAGCGCCGAGAGTTCGCAGTCGGTGGGCGCCGTGCCGAGCGCGCCCGGCCGGTAGACCACGCGCGGCGCGCCGGTGGCCTCGAGCTTGGGCACCTGCTCGTGCTCGGCGATCACCAGCGCGGCTTCGGTGAAGTCGACGATGCGGCACAGCTCGTCGGCGCCGGCGCGCGGATTGAGCGGCACCCAGATGCGGCCCGCGAGCAGGGTCGCGAACAGCGACACCACGTGGGCGAGGTGGTTGCCCGCGCAGATCGCGATGCGTCCGCGCGGATCGGGCACCAGCGCCTGGAACGCGGCGGCCAGCGCCTCGGTGCGGGCCAGCAGCTCGGCGTAGCTCAGCGCGCCCTCGGGGCCCGAGAGCGCGACCTTGTCGGGATGGCGGCGCGCGGCGCGCAGCAGGAAATCGATCGGCCGCATCCGCTCACTCCGCCTTCGCGCCCGAGACGCGCACGATCTCGGCCCACTTGTCGTACTCCTTGCGCACGAACTGGTCGAAGGCCGGCTGCGGCATCGGCAGGATGTCGGCGCCGAGGTCGCGGTAGCGCGCCTTCACGCGCTCGCTGCGCAGCGCCTTGTCGACCTCGTCGTGCAGCCGTGCCACCACCGGCGCGGGCACGCCGGCCGGCACGAACAGGCCCGACCAGGCGGTGGACTCGTAGCCCGCGAGGCCGGCCTCGGCCATGGTCGGCACCTCGGGCAGCAGGGGCGAGCGCTGCGCGCCGGTCACGGCCAGCGCGCGCAGCGAGCCCTTGGCGATGTGCGGCAGCGAGGTCGGCAGGTTGTCGAACATCAGGTCGATCTGGCCGCCGATCAGGTCGGTCAGCGCGGCCGCGCCGCCGCGGTAGGGCACGTGCAGGATGCTCACGTGCGCGAGGTGCTTGTAGAGCTCGCCCGACAGGTGGATGCTGCTGCCGTTGCCCGAGGATCCCATCGTGAGCTTGCCCGGCGAGCGCTTCGCGAGCGCCGTGAGCTCGGCCACCGTCCTGGCCGGCAGCGCGGGATTCACCACCAGCACGTTGGGCACCGAGCCCACCATCGCCACCGGCACGAAGGCCTTGCGCGTGTCGTAGGGCAGGTTGCCGTAGAGCGTGGGATTGATGGCGTGCGTGCCGACGGTGCCGAGCATCAGCGTGTAGCCGTCGGCCGGCGCGTTGGCGACTTCGCGCGCGCCGATGTTGCCGCCGGCGCCGGGACGGTTGTCCACGATCACCGGCTGGCCCAGCGCCTGCGCGAGCTCGGTGCCCACGAGGCGCGCGAACAGGTCGGCCGCGCCGCCGGGCGGGAAGGGCACGACCAGGCGCAGCGGCTTGGCGGGCCAGGCGGGGGTTTGCGCCATGGCGCCGGTGGCGAGGGCGGCCAGCGCGAGGGCGCCGGCGCCCAGGAGGGAACGTCGTTTCAAGGCTTGTCTCCGAAAGCGGGAAGAAAAAGAGAGGAAGGGCTCAGGCCGACGCGCCGGGTGCGCGCGCGATGCCGTGGCGCAGGCCGCCGTCCACCGGCAGCTCGGCGGCATTGATGTAGGCGGCCTCGTTCGAGAGCAGGAAGCAGGCGGCGTTGGCGATGTCCCAGGCGCTGCCCTGGCGGCCGAAGGGCAGCGGCCCGCTCGCGCGGCCCGGGCGCGCGGCGCTGGCCGCGCGGCCCATGGGCGTGTCGATCAGGCCCGCGCGCACGATGTTGGCGCGGATGTCGCGCCCATGGCCCTCGAGCGCGACCGCGCGGCACAGCGCCGAGAGCGCGGCCTTCGAGCTCTCGTAGGCCGGGTTGCGGCCCGCGGGCATCAGCGCGGCCAGCGAGGAGACGAACACGATCGCGCCGCCGTGCTGCATGGCGGGCAGCGCCGCCTGCGCGCACAGCAGGTGGCCGCGCA
The DNA here is from genome assembly GCF_057809595.1 of Variovorax sp. FG153. NCBI lineage: Bacteria > Pseudomonadati > Pseudomonadota > Betaproteobacteria > Burkholderiales > Comamonadaceae > Variovorax > Variovorax sp. FG153. The sequence continues at coordinate 17,397 of NZ_JBMDKG010000073.1, read as the reverse complement.
GGTTCACGCCGAGGATCGCGTCCCAGCTCTCGGGCGTGACCTCGGCCAGCGGCCGGCGGTCGCTGATGCCGGCGTTGAGCACCAGCGCGTCGAGCACGATGCCGCCTTCGGCCAGCGTGGCGAACAGCGCGCGCACCTGGGCCGGGTCGCCGATGTCGGCGGCCAGGGCCACATGCCGCGCACCGGGCGCCTGCGCCTCGAGTGCGGCCACCGTGTGCCGCGCGGCCTCGATATCGCGGTCGGCGCACACCACGCGCGCGCCGCGCCGCGCGAGCCGCACGCAGATCGCGCGGCCGTTGCCCACCAGTTGGGGATCGCCGCCGGCGGCCTGGCCGCCACCCACCACCAGCACCGTGCGGCCGGCAAAATCGCGCCTTGTTTCTGAGAACGTTTCCATATCGATTCCAAGGTTAAAGTGAGCGCCCAGGAGGCCGCAATCCATGGAACGTTTACATAAGGGAAAGCTATGAGCCGAACGCCCAGCCAGGCGGTCTCGCTGCGCGACGTGGCGCACGCCGCCGAGACCTCGGTGGCCACCGTCTCGCGCGTGCTCAACCACAGCGGCTACGTCAGCGCCGAGGTGCGCAAGCGCGTCGAGAAGGCCGCGCAGGGCATCGGCTACGTGCCGAACTTCAGCGCGCGGCACCTGAAGACCGGGCGCAGCAAGGCGATCGGCTTCATGGTCTCGAACATGGCCAATCCCTTCCTCTCGGCCTTCTTCGCGGCGGTCGAGGCGCGGCTGCAGTCCGAGGGCTTCTCGGTGCTGGTCGGCAGCACCTTCGACCAGCCGCAGCGCGAGGCGCAGCTGCTGCACCTGTTCGAGAACCGCCGGCTCGAGGGCGTGTTCGTCTCGCCGAGCCGCGAAGACCTGCCCGCGGCGCAGGACGCCTTCGCGCGCTGCAAGCTGCCGCTGGTGGTGCTCGACCGCGAGACCGGCTTCGAGGCCGACGCGGTCTGCCAGGACCACCGCCAGGGCGTGGCCACGGCGGTCGACTACCTGGTGTCGCTGGGCCACCGGCGCATCGCGCTGTTCGGCCCCAATCCCGCGATCCGGCCCGGGCGCGAGAAGCTGCTCGGCTACCGCGACGGCCTGCGGCGCGCGGGCCTCGGCTACGACGAGGCGCTGGTGTGCATGCTGAGTTCGGCCATCGAATCCTCGGCCGCGCAGATGGACGCGATGCTCGCGCTCGCGGCACCGCCCACCGCGCTGATCGCGCTCGGCACGCGGCTGCTGTCGGGCGCGCTGCGCAGCGCGCGCGAGCGCGGCCTGCGCATCCCGGCGCAGCTGTCGGTGGTGGGCATCGGCACCGACGACGCCTTCGCGCTGATGGATCCGCCGCTGACCACCTTGCGCTTCGACATCGAGGGCGCCGCGCATGCCGCGGCCGAACTGATGCTCGAACGGGTGGAAGGGCGCGCGCCCGAGGCGCGGCGCAGCGTGCACGTGCCGCTGGCGCTCACCATCGGCGCGTCGTGCGCGGCGCCCGCGCGCTGAGGCGCGGCAGCGCGGCGTTCAGGCCGCGTAGAAGAATTCCTCGCGCACGATCTTGCCGTCCTCCACCGTGTAGAGCGCCATCTCCTCCATGGTGAAGCGCTCGCCGCTGGTCTTGAAGGTGGCGTCGATCTTGAAGCCGACGATGAAGCGGTCGTCGTGCGGCCACGGGCCCGCGACGATCATGCCGTGCACCTCGTGGTTCGAGGTCCACCATTCGCCCTTGCCGCGGATCGCCTCGATGCCGCGCACCTCGCGCGCCATGTCGGGCGGGCCGCCGGCCTCGACGCTCACCGCGTCGCTCGCATAGAGCGCCAGCGCTTCCTCGTAGGCGCCCTGGCGGCACAGCTCGACGAGCGTGTTGGCGATTTCCATCGTGTCCATCGTGGTCATGGGTAGCGGCCTTTCTGCGGATCGCAGCAACGGGGTTGGGGGGAATGGGAACGGCTGGAGTCAGTGTAGGCCGCCGGTCGCGCGGCGCCCATCGGGAAAGACCGGGAATGACAAGCGCGCCGGGCCGGACTCAGTCCGGCGCGTTGAGCGCGCGCATGCTGTCCACCGCCTCGCCCGAGGCCCAGAGCAGCGTGTTGAGGTAGGTCTCGATGCGGTCCACCAGCGCGGCGCGCGGGCCTTCGCGCCATTCGGCGCTGCCGTAGAAGGCCGACTGCTCGGCCTCGAGCGCCGCGCGATCGGCATAGGCGCGCACGAGGTGGTAGCTCTCTTCCTCGTGGTCGCCGCGGCCGTAGCTCACCACGTCCATGCCCCTGGCGCGCAGCATGGGCACGGCGCGCGCGTGCATGGCCTCGTGGAAGGCCTCGAGAGTGCCGGGCTTGAGGCGGTAGGTGCGGATTTCGAGCAGTCGCCGGGTCATGAAGAGGTCCTTCCTGGATGCCGGCCACCGTTGTACCGCGTGCCGCGCCGGCGAGCCAGCGCGGCGTGCTTCAGCAGAACACGATCGCCGTGCGATGCGCGATGCTCAGCCGCGCCGCCTCGTACAGCAGCAGCCAGGCCGCGTACTCGCGGTAGAGGCCGTTGTCGTCCTCGATCAGCGCGTCGATGCGCTCGGCCTCCTCGTCGCCGAGCTTGCCGTTGTTCAGGTGGATGCCCAGCGCGGGCGCCACGTAGACCAGTTCCTCGAGCAGGCGGTACGAGGAGCCGAGCATGCCGCCGGGCAGGCCCAGGGCTTCGTCGTCCTCCTCGTCCTCTTCCTCGTCCTCGAGGTCGTCTTCCTCGGGGCCGCGCGAGAGGTCGACGTCCTCGTCGTCCTCTTCCTCGTCCTCTTCCTCGGCTTCATCGTCCTCGTCGCGCTCGTCGAACAGCACTTCCTTGAAGTCCACCGGCACGTAGAAGCCCTCGGCATCCGAATGGCACAGCAGGTGGCTGTCCTCGCTGTCGAGCAGGGTCTGGATCTTCGGGTCGGCCGTGGGATCGACGTCGTCGGCCAGCGGCGTGGCCACCCAGTCGGGCGCGAGCACGCGGTGCGCGTAGGCGCGGCGCAGGTAATGGATGAAGGAGTAGGGGAAGCTCTCGATCGAGGCGCGCGAATCGAACTCGATCGCCTCGCGCGGTTCGGTGTGCGGCGGCAGGCCGGCGGCGGCCAGCACGCGGTTGACTTCCGCCAGGTCCTCCTCGAACGCCTCGGCGCCCTCGGGATCGTCTTCGAGCAGCTCGGCAAGCATGCCGACGCAGATGGCCAGGCCCATGGATCACTCCTCGTGGTTCGTGGCGGCGATGGTGACGAACCCAGATGAAGGCGGGATGACGGCCGGCCGCGCGTTGCGCCGGGCCGTCACCCGCGGCGGCGGCCTCAGCGCGCCGCTTCGACCTTGATGCGCTCGTTCGGCACCTCGCCGAACATCTCGGGCGCGTACATCGCCTCGACGCGGCTCGGCGGCAGCGCGAAGTCGCCGACGTTGTTCAGCCGCACCGTGTACTCCATCTTCACCACGCCCTTGGGCAGGTACTGGTAGTAGCTGCGGAAGGCCTCGAAGCTGCGTTCCTCGAAGGCCGGCCAGCCGGCGCCCGACTTCTTCTCGCCCTGGGTGGCGATCTGCGAGTCGCGGCCCAGGCCGCTGCCGAGGATGGTGGCGCCGCCGGGCACCGGGTCGCTGATGACGACCCAGGTCATGTCGGCGCTGGCGTTGACCTCCAGGCTCACGCGCAGCACGTCGCCGCGCGTGTACTTGCCGGCCACCGCCTGCTCGACCGGCGTCACGGTCTTCTTGATCGCATAGCCGGCCGCGAACGGCGCCTTGAGCTGCACCGCCGCGATCGACTGCATCGTGAGCCAGGGCTTGCCCGTGCCCTGCTGGGTCACGAGCAGGGTGTCGCGCACCGGCGCGCCGCCCGGCGACGCGGCCCACGGCAGGAACATGCCGTTGTTGCGCAGGTTGCCCGGCGAGGCCGGGGCGCCGAAGAAGGTGGTCTGGTTCGGCGCGCCGGTCGCGTCGCTGGCTTTCACGCGCTCGACCTTGCTCCAGTCGACCTGCGCCTTGGCCGCGCCCAGGGTGGCGGCGGTGATGCCGGTCACCGGCGTGCTCTCGAACACCTTGCTGAACTTTTCGAGCGCCAGCCCGCCCCAGAGGTTGGCGGTGGTGGTGTGCCAGGCGCCGTTCTGCTGCCGGCCGATGAAGCCGTTGGCCAGCTTGCCGATGTCGTCCTTCCAGGCCGGGTCGTCCATCACGGTCAGCAGCAGGCGCGCGGTGTTGACGTCGCCGTTGGTCATCAGCCACCACCAGTAGTCGTCGCGCTCGGTGCTGAAGATCAGCTTGGTGCCCTGGTAGGACAGCCGCGCCTTGAGCACGTTGTTGGCCTCGTCCAGGCGCTGCTGGCGCTGCGGCACGTCCTGCACGCGCTTGAGGATGTTGAGCCAGTCGATCACCGCGCTGGTGGGCCACTGGTTCGGCGCGATGGTGATGCTGCCGAGCATGGCGCCCGAGGCCTTGCCGTAGCGCGACAGCGCCTCCAGCGCGGCCAGCTTGCGCACGTCCAGGTCCTTGCGCGGGCTCCAGAAGTCGCGCGTGAGGCGGCCTTCGACGAAGGCGATCAGGCCGGCTTCCATCGGCGCGCGCACGTCGTCGGCGAGCGCGAAGGCGGGATCGAGCGAAGCCGCTTCGTTGGTCGCCGCCAGCAGGTACGAGGTCAGGATGTCGCTGCCGCCGTTGGCCTCGCCGTCGCGCGGCGGGAAGTAGCTCGCCAGGCCGTCGCTGTCGAGGTAGGTGGGCAGCTGCGCGAGCACGCCCTGCCACATCTTCGCGTCGCGCAGGCCGACCGACTTGCTGGTCTTCTGCTCGAGGCAGATGAAGGGGTAGTTGGCGAACCAGTCGCGCACGCCCGGCAGGCCTTCGGCCAGCTTGGGCTGCAGCGACAGCTTCAGGCCGCCGCGGCCGGGCAGGGCGTCGGCCGGCGGCGCCACGTCGATGGTGAACGGGCCGTCGACCTGCACCAGCGTGGCCTGCTGCACCGTGAGCGGTACCGAGGGCACGATGCGCTGGCGCACCTTGAGCGCGTCGCGTGCGCCGCCCAGCGTGTCCTTGGCCTCGATCTCCCACAGGATCGCCTCGGCGCGCGTCTGCGCGAGCTGTGCCGGCGCGGTCACGTTCCAGGCCACCTCGCGCGCCTCGCCGGCGGGGATGTCCACCGTCTGCGGCTGCAGGGTGAGCAGCGTGGCGCGCGGCGTGGCTTCCACCTTCATCGCCTTCTGCGTGGTGTTGCGCAGCGTGATCTGGGCGCGGAACTGGTCGTCCTCGCGCACCAGCGGCGGCAGGCCGCTGATGATCTGCAGGTCCTGCGTGGCCTGGATGCTGGCCTGGCCGGTGCCGAACAGGTCGGCGCCCGAGTCGGCCACCGCCACGATCTTGAAGGTGGTCAGCGCGTCGTTGAGCGGCACCGTCACCACGGCCTGGCCGTTGGCGTCGAGCACCACGCGCGGGTTCCAGATCAGCAGGGTCTCGAGCAGCTCGCGCGTCTGGCCCTTGCCGCCGCCGCCGCCCGCGGGCACGGCCTTGCGACCGTAATGGCGCCGGCCGACGATCTCCATCTGCGCGGTCGAGGTGCTGACACCCCAGCTGCGCCGCTGCAGCATCGCGTTGAGCAGGTCCCAGCTGTCGTTGGGCATCAGCTCGAGCAGCGCCTGGTCGACCGCGGCCAGTGCGACCTCGGCGCCGGCGGCCGGCTTGCCGTCGGGCAGCTTGGCCGTGATCGTGACCTGCGCCTTGCCGCGCACCGGGTAGCTGGGCTTGTCGCTGGCCACCGTCACGTCGAGCTGGTGGGCGCGCGTGCCGACCCGGATCTCGGCCATGCCGAGGCGGTAGGCCGGCTTGCTGAGGTCGACCATGGCGGTCGGCGCCACGTACTCCTTGCCCTCGTACCAGAAGGCGGTCCACCATTCGCGCGGCGCCTTCCAGCCCCAGCTGAAGAAGCTGTACCACGGCACCTCGCGCAGCCGTCCGCGCAGCGCGAGCACGCTCACGTAGGCGTTCGGGCCCCACTCGGGCTTGACCTGCAGCGTGACCGTCGGATCCTGGCCGTTGAGCTGCACCACGTGGGTCTCGATCACGCCCTCGCGCTCGACCGACACCAGCGCGGTCGCGAAGCGGAACGGGCTGCGCACCTGGAACTTGGCGGTCTCGCCGGGCTGGTAGCTCTTCTTCTCGGGCAGCACGTCGATGCGGTCGTTGTCCTCGCCGCCGAACCAGAGTTCGCCCTGCTTGGTCACGTAGACCGAACTGGCGGCGCGGGCGTCGCGGCCCTCGCTGTCGGTGGCGCTGGCGACCAGCTCCACCTCGCCGGCGTCCTTGAGCTCGGTCTCGCACAGCAGCAGGCCGCGCGCGTCGCTCTTGCCGCTGCAGACGGTGCCGATGTCCTTGGTCTCGGTCTTGTTGTCGTAGGTGTAGAAGCCGCCCACCATGCGCTTGCGGCTGGTGGTGGTGATGCGCGCCACCGCGCGCACGTTGAGCGTCACGCCGGCCTGGGGCTTGCCCGCGAGGTCGAGCGCGAGCGCCTGGAACTTGACCTTCTGCGCGGTCGAGACCCAGCCCTCGGTCTTGATGCCGGCGATCACGCCCGCGGGCCACAGCGTCTGCGTGCTGCGGATGGTCTGCACCTCGCCGTTCGGGTCGGCGTAGGTGGCTTCCAGCAGCAGCTCGCGCGCGGCCTTGACCTTGGGCACCTTGTCGATCGTGAGCTTGCCCGCGCCGTCCTTGTTGAGCGTGAGCGGCAGCTTGTCGGCGATCACGCGCGTGTCGCTCGCGCTGTTGAGGTCCTCCTCGCCGCCCGTGGCCTCGGGGCCGGCCGCGGTGGCCGCCTGCAGGCCCGCGGCCTCCACCGGCCGCGGCGGGCTGAAGCTGAAGGCGTCGTAGTCGGAGAAGCTCAGGCTCTTGCCGCGCACCATGGCCGACACGCGCACCGGCAGGTTGGCCGCGCCGCCGCCGGCCACGTAGTTGATCTGCACGTCGGTGGGCACGGCCGTGGCCGCCACCAGCGGCTTCTTGTCGCTGGGCGCGATGCGGCCCTCGAGCACCGGCAGGCGGAATTCCTCGACGCGGAAGGTGCCGGTCGCGAAGCTGCGTCCGCCGCCGTCCTCCTCGTCCCCGTCGCTCTCCTCGCTGTTCTTCTTCGCGCCGCCGCTGCGCAGCTGCACCTCGTAGACGCCGAGCTTGGCCGCGGCCGGAATGGCGAAGCTGTTCTCGGCGCTCAGGCCGCCGGTGGCGGTCTTGCGCCAGGCCAGCGGCTGGGTGAACTGCTGGCCGCTGCCCTGGTGGGTGATGACCAGCGTGTCGGGCGTGCCGTCGGGCAGGCCGAAGCCCTTGCGGGTCTGGGTGCGGATCAGGCTCTTCATCGACACCGTCTCGCCGGCGCGCAGCAGCGTGCGGTCGAAGATGGTGTGGGCGATGCGGTCGGGCTCGGGCTGCAGGCTGGTGGGCACGTTGAAGCGCCAGGGCTCGATGCCGCGCTGCCAGTCGCTCTGCGTGAAGGCGAGGTCTTCCACGCCCTTCTCATCCTTGGCGCGCGCGCTGACGAACCAGAAGCCCTCGCCGTACTCGTCTTCGCCGTTGCAGTTGGGCGCCTTCGAGGGCACGCCCTCGAGCATCACGGTGCCGTCGGCGCCGGTGGTGCCCGAGGCCACGGCCTTGCCGCGGCAGTCGGACACGCGCACCTGCGCGTTCGCCACCACCTTGCCCTTGTCGAGCGTGGTGACCCAGGCCATCGAGTTCTCGCGGCCCAGCTTGAAGTGCACCGCGAGGTTGGTGGCCAGCGCGCTGGTGCGCACGTACATCGTGCGGTTGGCGCCCAGGCGCTCGTCGAGCAGCGCGTCGCCGAGCTTCTGCGAGGCGATCTCCAGCACGTGGAAGCCCGGCGTCAGCGGGATGCCGATGACCTCGAAGGGGCGCGGGTCGCCGCTCTCGGCCTTGGGCATGTCGAGGGTCTTCACGCCGGGCTGGCCCGAGAGCAGCGACAGGGTGCGGGTCTGCACGTAGCTCTTGTCGCTGCTGTCGAGCACCGGCGGCAGCGGCGTGCGCAGGTCCTTGCGCGCCTCGGTGCGCGCGATGGAGTAGCTGTCGTAGCGGCGCACCTTGCGCAGCCACTCGATGATCTCGGCGTCGGTCTTCGGGTTGATGTCGCTGACCTTGCCGGGCGTGAGCGCCTGCACCATCAGCTGCGGCTCCACGCGGCGCACCGTCACCGGCATCATGGCCGGGGTGTCGGGCTCGGCCAGGCGCTCGATCACGCCGAAGGGCGAGGCCGCGAACTTGGCCAGCGGCGGCATGGCGCCGGTCGCCACCTTGAGCGGGAAGCTGTCGGGCGAGGCCAGCGGCCGGCCCGAGGCGTCCTCGAACTTCGAGGGCAGCTCGATGGTGAAGGAGGTGCTCTCGGCCAGCGGCGGCGCGAAGTTGATCGAGCTCACCACGTCGTCGGCGTTCTGGGACGAGCCCTCGTCGTCGAACTTGGGCGCGAGGGTCTTGCCGCCGCCCTTGAGCTGGATCGCCGCGGCCATCTTGCGCGTGACCGGGGCGTTGAACTGCAGCGTCATCGGGCGCAGCGGCAGGCAGGCGGCCTGCGCGTTCTCGCGCTCGCAGGTGAAGGAGGCCGCGAAGGGCTCGCGCACCTCGAAGCTCAGCCGGCGCTCGACGCTGTTGGCGACGCCCGAGGGCGTGGCCACGCCCTTGCCGTAGACGATCTGCAGCTTGCTGCCGGGCGTCAGCGTGCGGTTGCACTGCAGCGTGACGAAGCGCAGCGGCTCCTTGGCGGCGGCCTTGTCGCGGCCATAGGCCTTGAGCAGCTCGGTGCGCTGGGCGCCCTCGATCAGCTTCACGGGCACGCGCTCGCCGATGCCGTCGGCCGCGCACCAGACGTTCTCGCGCACGCTGTCGAGCGTGGCCGGGCCGTTGAGCTCGAGCACGAACATCTGCTGCTCGTCGATCTTGCCGTAGCTGCCGGGCTGGAAGCTGCGCACGAAGGGACCGCCGGTGGAGAACTGGTAGCGCTCGGGGCCGGTCAGCTCGCCGTTGGCGGGCTTGAAGGAAGCGATGCGGCCGATGGTGCAGCGCACGCCGGGCGGCAGGTCGTTCTCGAAGTCGTAGACCCACTGCTTGGCGTCGGTCCAGCGGCCCTGGCCCTTGCCGGCCTGCGCGTCGGTGCAGCTCACCGACAGCGGCGCCGGCGCCTTCGGATCGCCGAAGTTGACCGCGGCCTGGTCGAACTTGGCGACCACCTGGCGCACGCGCGAGACCTCGCCCTGGGGCGTGAGGCTGGTGATCTGCAGCGCGAACGCGGGGGCGGCCAGTGCCGCCGCGCCGAAGGCCAACCAGAGGGACCGCGCACTCATCGAACTGTTCACAACTATCTCCTCCTGAGGACAGCGCACGAGGGTAGCCGATTTGCATGGCGCCACGGCAGTGCCGTCCGTCATAGGCCGGTGGGCCGGCGCCTGCGAAGTCGCCCCTTCTTCTTACAATCGTTGACCCGGGCGAGCGTCGCGCGGACGAAGTCAGGAAACCGCCGCCAACCGATGAAACGCTACTGGGAAATCGACGCCTTGCGCGGGCTGATGCTCGTGCTGATGACCGTCACCCACCTGCCGACGCGGCTGACGGACCCGCTGGGCCAGCCCTTCGGCTTCGTCTCGGCGGCCGAGGGCTTCGTGCTGCTGTCGGCCTTCGTCGCCGGCCTGGTCTACAGCCGCATCGGCCATGCGCGCGGCCTCGAGTCGATGCGCAGCGCGTTCTGGCGCCGCGTGCTCAAGGTCTACCTCTGCCAGGCGGCCACCCTGCTGTTCCTGTTCACCGTCATCACCGGCGTGGGGCTGCACATCGACCAGCCGGCGGTCAAGAACCTGGTCTCGTACTACCTGGCGGCGCCGCGCGACGGCTTCATCTACGGGCTGCTGCTGATCTACGAGCCGGCGCTGCTCGACATCCTGCCGATGTACATCTTTTTCATGCTCATGAGCCCGTGGGTGCTGGCCTTCGCGATGCGCCATGGCTGGCTGCCGGTGATGGCGCTGAGCGCGGTGCTGTGGGCGGCGGCGCAGTTCGGCTTCAGCGAGTGGGTCTACGGGCTGGCGGTGCGCCACCTGGGGCTGCCGGTGCCGTACCACGAGATGGGCGCCTTCAACACCTACGCCTGGCAGTTCCTCTGGTTCGCGGGGCTGGCCATCGGCGCCAGCCGCAATGCGCCGGGCGTGAAGCCGCTGCGCTTTCCGGCCTGGCTGCTGCTGCTGGCGGCGGGCGTGGCGCTGTACTGCTTCTACTGGCGCCACACCGGCATCAACGGCCAGGCGCCGTTCGGCGGCGACGTGGAGCGCAACCTGCTGTTCGACAAGTGGCTGCTCGGGCCGCTGCGGCTCGTGAACCTCGTGGCGCTGGGCATCCTCGCGGTGCGCTTCGGTCCCTGGCTGATGCGCAGGCTGCCTCGGCTGGGCTGGCTCGAGGCCATGGGCTCGGCCTCGCTGCCGGTGTTCTGCGCGCACCTGGTGGCGGTGCTGCTGGTGCTGGCCTTCTATGGCGACAGCCAGACCGCGCGGCCCTGGTGGGGCGACGCGCTGCTGCTGGCGGCGGTGTTCACGGGCATGTACCTGGTGGCGCGCGTCTCGCGCGGCGCCGATGTGCCGCCGCCGGCCGACGAAGTGCCGACCGAGCCGGCGCGCGCCTGAGGGCGCGGCGGCCGGCCCGCCCCCTCCCGGCTCCTTCTACGCTTCCTCGAACGAGCCCGCGATGTGGCCGCGCCATTCGCTGCGCTCGATCTCCTCGAGCGTCGGGTCGGTGGTCTCGTAGTCGCTCAGCAGCGTGAGGAAGCCCTGGGCCACGTCGCCGAGGCCCTCGGGATGCAGCCAGCCCCATTCGCATTCCTCGCAGTGCACGTACACCCGCGCGTTGGTGATGTCGTTCTGGAACAGGAGGCGGCCCTGGTTGCAGTTGGCGCAGGTGCTGGACCAGTAGAGGGTTCTCATTTGACGGGGTAGGAGGTGATGATCTGGTTGGTGCCGGGCACGAGCTTCATCTCGACCGAGCGAAAGAGCTCGCCGGTCGCCGCGGCGTTTCCGCCCGCGCGTCCCACGATCTCGTCCATCGGAACCCGGAGCATACCGGTGGCGTCGGGCTTGAGGCCCAGGTCCTGCGCCCGCTGCCAGGCCCGGTTGGTGGTGTCGACGCCGTCCTTGTAGAACACGCCGTGGCTGTCCTTGCCCGGCACGTCCTGGTTGTGGCGGCGCACGTGGTCCTCGCGCTTCTCGCCCTTGTAGGGGCCCTTCTTCGGCACCACGGCCTCCCAGTCGAGCGGCGTGTACTTGCGCTGCACCACCGTGCCGCGCGCCGCGGCCGCGGGATCGAGCGGCTCCAGCGGCGCACCGCGGTTCATCTCGCGCGACCTGGCGAGCGCCTCGCCCGAGGCCGCGCGGCGCTCCGCCGCGAGCCGGGCGAAGGTGCGCGTGCGGGCGACCCCCACGAGGCTGCCCGAGAGCTGGTTCACGCCCGCGACCGCCTGCTCCGAGCCGCCGAGCAGGCGCGTGAGCGCGCCCGGGCCGCCGTAGACCGGTCCCAGGAAGGCGATGCCCATGGTGTTGCCCCAGCGCAGGTTGCGCTCGTCGAGCCAGCCCTGCTCCTGCGGCGTCAGCGGCGCGCTGTAGCGCGGGCCCGGGTTGTAGACGTCGCTGACGAAGTCGAGGTCGCGCCGCACCCGCAGCGATTCCTCGGGCGGCAGCGGGGCCTTGCCGGTCAGGTGGTCGGCGAGCCGTTGGCGCTTGTCGTCGATCAGCGATTGCGGCACCTCGTCGGGCCACTTCTCGCATTCGCGCTGGAACTCCTTGGCGCGCATGAGTTCGTCGGTGGGCTCCACGCCGACGGGCCGGTCGGTGCCGGCGGTCCAGCGCACGTACCAGGGCTTGGCGTCGAACTCGGCCTTGGCGCGCGCGTAGGGTTCGCCGCAGATGCCGGGGCGGCGGCGCACCATCGGTCCCTTGGGCACCTCGAAGGTCAGCACCCGCCCGGGCGTGCCGTTGCCGAGGAAGGGCGGCGTCGTGAGCAGGGAGGACAGCGAGGGCGCGGGCACCGCCTGCCCCGGCGCCTTCTCCTCGTCCTCCGGGATCGAGCTCATCAGGCGGCCCCGTTCATCTCGCAGAGATCGCCATGGCGCGCCACGGCGCGGCTCTCGACGAACACCGTCTGCGAACCGGCGACGATCTTCACGTTGCCCGCGCCGAGCGAGACGCCCGAGCGCACGCCGCTGCCCGCGTTGCCCGCCACGCCCTTGACGATGCTGTCGACCATCAGCACCTTCTCGCCGCGCGCGAACACGGTGTGCGAGTAGGCGGCCTGCTCGGGCGGCAGCATCGAGACGATGTCGAAGGGCACGACCTGGTTGCCGACGATGCAGAAGTCGGGCGCCACGTTGACCACCATGAAGCGCGACTCCGCGTCGGCGATGTGTTTCTCTGCGCTCATCCGGTGGTCTCCATGGCTGCCGGTGCGCCGCCGATGCCTTGCGGGAGCGCTCGCTCGAACAGGTCGACCGCGACCGTGTCGAGCGCCTGGTCGAGCGTGAGCCGCCAGGTCAGGTGCACGAGCATCTCGTCCAGGTCGATGTGCACGGTGTCGAGCTTCATCGCCGTGCTGCGCTCGGTGCCGTCGCCGCCACGGCACAGGGCCTCGATCCACAGCCGCGGGAGCCGGGTCTCGAGGTCGGGCGCCGAGGCGAAGAAGCCGCTCAGCCGCAGGGTTTCGTCGCCGCGCAGGCCGCCGGCCACGACCTGGTCGGCCGGGGCGTACTGGAAGAAGCCTTCGTCGAAGTCCTCGGCATAGTCCATGTAGGGCTGGTCGCGATGGCGCTCGCGCCAGGCATCGTCGTAGGTGCCGGCCAGCGCGAGGCGCGGCTGCCAGAAGCGCGCGATCGGCGCGAAGCCGGCCGGCCGCGCGTCCTCGTGGTTGGCCTGCGAGAGCGGCGCGTCGGCATGCTCGATCTGCGGTCCGGGAAAGGGCTGCTCGACCGCATGGCGCGCGCCGGGATGCTGCCCCTGCGCCGCGCCGGCGAACCAGCCGCTGCCGCAGGGATTGGCCGCGTGGGTGCGCGGCGCGGCCGATGCGTCGTCGCCCGGGTCGAAGCCCCAGCCGCCATAGGCGAGCTCGTAGCGCAGCGGGACCGCGAGCGCGGGTTGCGGGGCGCTCAGGGTGCGCTGCGCGGCCTCGGGCTGCCAGTCCCAGTGGCGCGGCCCGGTCAGCCGCAGCGTCTTGTCCAGCAGCGGCGTCTCCTCGCGAGACAGCCGCAGCCGCGCCTGCCATGCGTCGCGCGGCGTCCAGTCGAGCGCGTGCGCGATGCCCGTCAGGTAGACGTCGGCGCCGGGCTTGACCAGCAGCAGGTCGGTGGCGGTGCGCAGGCTCGACAGCGCCGGCTGCGCGGCATCCCAGGGTTCGTCGGCGAAGACCGGGCCGCGGTGCGAGGCCGCGGCCTCGAGCCGGCCGGGCGCGAGCACGAAGCTCGCGCACAGCACCACCACGTCGTGGAAGCGCCGCCCCTTGCCCATCTTGTCGAACTGGAAGTGCACGAAGGACGTGGCGTTGCGCAGCTGGCGCAGCCGCGGCGCGGGGATCGGCGGCGCGGGCTCAGCCATGGGCGCCGGACTTGTCGATCGCGCCGACGCCGCTGGCGACCGCGCTCGTGACCGTGCCCAGGACCTGCGTCGCATGGGCCGCCGCGTCGCCGCCGCCGGCGGCCACCTGCTGGGCGATCGATGCGAGCTGCCCGGCCTTGCCGAGCAGTTCGGCGGGGTTGCCGCCCATCAGCGCGCCCAGGCTGGCCAGCGGGCTGCCCGGCGGCTCGGCCGGCGGCGCGCTCGGCACCGCCGCGGGCTGCAGCGCCGCCGCGCCGCCCACGGGGTTGAGCCAGATGTGCTCGCCGTTGACGGTCACGTCGTCGCCCTGCGCGGTGATGTTGATCTTCTTGCCGGTGACCGCGATCGAGCCGTCGGCCTTGAGCTGCACCACCGAGGCGCCCACGCGCAGCGAGATGGTCTTGCCGTCCATCTCGATGTGGCTGCCCTTGTCCCCGCCCACCGAGAGCAGGTATTTCTCGCCCACCTTGGTGGTCTGCGTCTTGCCGACCATGGTGTTGTCGACCATGCCCACCAGGGTGTTGCGCAGCATGCCGACGTTGAACGAGTAGGCCAGCCCGATGTTGACCATCTTGGCGAGGCCCACGTTGTGCATGTAGGCCATGCCGATGGTGCCCAGCTGGTTGCGACCGACCTTCTTGCTGCGGTCGCGCCCCACCGAGTGGGTCTCGTCGTGCTCGACCTCGATGTCCTGGTTGCGCTCGGCATGCAGCCACACCTGCTCGGCGCCCTTCTTGTCCTCGAAGCGGAAAGCGTTGGCATTGGCTTCGCTGCCGTCCTCGGTGCTGCGCGAGAGCAGGCCGCTCTGCGTGGCGTTGGCCGGCAGTTCCCACGGCGGCATGTTGTCGGCGTTGTAGACCCGGCCCGTGACGATCGGCCGGTCGGGGTCGCCGTTCTCGAAGTCGACGATCACCTCCTGGCCGATGCGCGGAATCTGGATGCCACCGAAGTTGGTGCCGGCCCAGGGCGAGGAGACGCGGACCCAGCACGAGCTGTTCTCGTCCTTGGTGCAGTAGCGGTTCCAGTGGAAGCTCAGCTTCACGCGGCCGTACCGGTCGGTCCAGAGCTCGCGTCCGGCCGGGCCGGTGACGATCGCGGTCTGCGGTCCGGTGGTGCGCGGGCGCGGCACGGCGGGCGCGTCGGCGCGGTAGACCTTGCTGGTCGGGATCACCTCGAAGTCGACGCGGCACTCGAACTGTTCCTGCCCCGAGGCCTCGCCGGGCTCCTGCAGGCGCAGCCGCGCGGCGGTGACGAGGTATTCGCGGTTGGCCTCGTTCTGCGGATGGCGCTCGAGCGTCAGGGTGCAGCCCGGCACCACCGCGCGCAGGTTGCCCGAGCCGCTCGCGCGCTCGCCGCGGCTGCCGGTCTCCTCCATGCGGCGGCGCACCAGCTGCTCGCCCTCGGACTCGACCGTGTAGTCGCCGGGCCAGCCATAGCGCTCGCGTTCGTTCTGCGCGGTCTTGCGCGGCATCGCGCTGACCTGCTGCAACCGTGCCTTGGGCCGCTCGAAGTCGAAGTCGTCGGTGACCCAGCGCCCGCTCTGCAGCGCCTCGAAGGCGCAGAAGCTGTCGCAGTGCTCCTCGCGCACCGTGTCCTCGGCCGCGTGGAACGGGATCTTCTCGTAGCCCGCGTTCGCGAAGGGCCGGTGCGCGTCCATCTCGTCGACGATCGCCAGCGTGTGCTTGTCCTCGGCATGCTCGAAGTGGAAGTACAGCCCCCATTCGTGCAGCAGCCGCGCGACGAAATCGAAATCCGTCTCGCCGTACTGCACCTGGAAATCGCGCGCCGGATAGCTGCGCGAGGCGCGGATGTCGAGCGCGAAGCCGTAGGGCGAGAGCACCTCGCGCACGATGTCCAGCACCGTCTTGTGCTGGAAGATGCGGTAGTCGCTGCTGCGCGTGGCGAGCGTGAGCCAGGGCTCGATCTCGGCTTCGTAGAGCGCGCGGCGGTTCTCCAGCCGCAGGAAGCGCACCCGCGTGACCAGCCCCGAGAGATGGCGCCACTCGCCGTTCGCGCCCGGACGGCCGTCGAGCAGGATGTGCACCGCCAGCGGTTCGCCCACGAGCTGCTTGATGGCGACGTTGGCGGCCTGCCGCTCGTTGAGGCCGGGCTGCTCGCGCGTGCTCAGCGTGACCGTGTAGGCGAACAGCCGGCTCAGTCCCTCGTGGCCCTCGATCGCGACCGGCTCCAGCGCGGAGTCGCCGCCCCACTGCGGCATCGCGGGCGAAGTGACTCGCAGGACGCGTTGGGCTCGCGAAGCGCTCGGCATGGATCTCTCCCTGAACGTCCCGCCGTGGCTGCATGGCGCCCGGCGGGTGTTGACCATGCGTCGTTTTTACACGGCCGGCCCGGGTCCTCGATGACCGGGCGTGCGGGCCCGACGTAGGACACCGCCGGCAATGGGCGAAAGCCGGCGGGAAAGTTCAGTCGAAAGAATTCGAATCCGCGCGCGACCGCCTCAGGGCGCGGGCACGAGGTGCGAGGCGATCACCGACTGCCACAGCCGGTAGCCCTCGTCGGTCATGTGCAGCCGGTCGCCGCGGAACAGCTCGGGCCGCGGCTTGCCGTCGGGCCCGAGCATCGGCGTGAAGATGTCGATGTACTCGCTGTTGGGCAGCCGGTTGAGGTAGGCCGAGACCATGTGGTTGGTCTCGCGGATCAGCGGCATCAGGTGCTCGCGCGAGGGGCTGGGCTTGACCGAGACGAAGCTGATGCGCGCATCGGGCAGCTCGTTGCGCACCGCGTTGGCGAAGCGCACGAAGGCATCGAGCACCTGCAGCGGCGTGCGGCCCTCGGCGAGGTCGTTGTCGCCCGCGTAGACGATCACCTGGCGCGGCCGGTAGCGCACCACGAGGTCGTGCGCGAACAGGCTGCAGTCGGCCAGCGTGGAGCCGCCGAAGCCGCGGTTGACGATGCCGGGCACGTTGGCGAAGTCCTGCGAGAGGCGGGTCCACATGCGCACCGTGGAGCTGCCCACGAACACCACGCCGCCGGGCGGCGGCAGGCCGTCCTGGTCGGCGCGCGCGAAGGCCTCGAGCTCGCGGTGCCAGCGCACGCGCGCGGCGAGGTAGTCGGCCGAGGAGACGACCGGGTCGAAGCTGGCGGCGGGCGCCGGGGCGAGGGCGAGGGCGGGTGCCTGGGCCTGGGCGGCGAGCGAGGCGGCCAGCAGGCACAGCGCGGCGAGCGCGGTCTTCGTCGAAAACATGGAACGAAAAGAAAAAGCGGGCGGGCGGACCATCGGAAAAGCCGAAGCTGGGCGAACAACGGGCGCCGCGCACGGCGCCCGCCAGGCCTCAGATTGTCTTCTCGATCAGTGCACCCTTGAAGAGCACCGGGCCGGTCGGCCCGCCTTCGCTCGGTACGCCGCCCTTGGGCTCGAGGCTGATCGCGAGCGTGGGCACCGCGCGCACGTCGGCTTCGCTGGCCGGCAGCCGCAGGCCCGGCGCGCGGTCGAGCACGCCCAGCGAGCGCGGCGCGCCGCCCGGGGGCAGGGCCCACAGCTGCAGCGACTTGTCGGCGCCTTCGCTGAAGCCGCCCACGCGCTGCAGCACCAGCTGGCGCTTCTTCGGATCGAAGGTCACGAGCATCGAGGCCGCGTCCTTGTCGTCGGACAGCACGGCCACGTACTGCACCGCGGGCGCGTTCTGCAGCTGGTCGCGCAGGTTCAGGCCGACCGTGACTGCGAGCACCGTGGCCAGCGCGCCGGCCGCGGTCGCGCCGCGCCACAGCGCGAGGCTGCCGAGCCAGCCGCCCGCGGGCTTGCGCTGCTGGGCCGCCGCGGCCGCCTCGGGGGGGGGCGCCC
>NZ_JBMDKG010000072.1:0-33079 GCF_057809595.1 Variovorax sp. FG153 | reverse complement strand
TGGCGAGACAAGAGAAAGTGACTCGCCCGCCGGGGCGAGACCCGGCCAACGGCCTAAGCAGAGAAAAGAAAGATCAAATCTCAGCGCAACATCGAAGACATCGCCGAGCAGCAGTTCAACATCCGAACAGCAGCCTCGACGTCAGGAGCCAAGAAACGCAGGGTTACTCCATCAACCCGCTCAAACGCCGGCCACTGGCAAAACAGATCCGCCAGCGCCGCAGTCTGCGCCCTCAAAGTCACAGTCTGCGGCCCTTCGAACACCAGCGGAAGAACCTTGGCCCGTGAAGACAGTGCAACTTGAACCCCAGCCCGAATCGCTTCACGAGCCCTCTCGGGCGACAAAGAAACCCCACTGGTATTCCCCGTAGCCTTCTTCGTCTCGACAAAGGTCGCGTGCGGAAAGAGCGGCCGGTTCTCCGCAATGAACACATCGTCCCCACTGCCCATAACCACCGGCACCCCATATTCCCCCGCCAACGCCCCATAAAGCCCAGCCTCACCCAGCTCCTGCCCACCGAGAGATACACCCGCAAAAGCAAAGCTGTTGATCGTGTGCGCCAGAATCCCGCGCCCTTGCGCCCGCGAGTGGTAGCCGACCATGCAGACAGCGTCGACGTCTTCTTCCACCCCCGCCACCATGCTCAGATAGCGCGGCTTCCCCTGCACCACGCGAGCCCGAGGATCGAGCACATCGGGCGGCATGTTGCGAAACCCTCCGTGCGAGTCGTTCACCAGCACCTCGTCGGCCCCCGCATCGAAGGCCCCCGCGATCGCCGCATTGGCTTCCTGCGCCATCAGCAGCCGGGCGCGTTCGTACTCGGGATTGCCTTGCCGCGTCTGCTCGGGGTGATAGACACCCGCCACGCCTTCGATATCGGTGGAGATCAGCACTTTCATGGGGGCACCCAGCAAGAAAAATCAAGAAAAGAGAGAAGGGGACAGCAGCTCGCCCAACGCTGCGCGGTGATTGCCATCGCGCCCGGTCACCGGCTCGGCCCGCCACAGCGCATGCAGGATCGCCTGCTCGGTCCCGTCGGCCGCCGCCTGGAACAGCCCGTCGAGCTGCGTCTCGTGCAGCATCGCCACGGTCGGCATCGCGCGTTCGGCGCGGTCGGGCACGGTGTAGGCGGTCGAGAAGGCCAGCACGATGTCGCCGCTGCCATGCCCGAAGACCGAGCCGGTACGCGCCAGCCCGGCCCCCGCGCGCAGCGCGAGCCGGCGCAGCTGGCGCGCATCGAGCGGCGCGTCGGTCGCGACCACGACGATGATCGAGCCCTTCTCGGGCTCTGGCGCCACGGCCCGTTCGGCCACGAGCGCGGCAAGGCGCTCGCCCACCGCATGCCCCGCCAGCCGCAGCTCGGGCTGCCGCCCATAGTTCGCGAGCACCAGCGTGCCCACCGTATGCGAAGCCTCGCCCACCGGCACGAGGCGCGAAGCACTGCCGATGCCGCCCTTGAGCTGGAAGCTCGACATGCCGCGTCCCGCGCCCACCGAACCCTGCGCGAAATTCGCGCCGGCATCGGCCAGCGCGCGCTGGTAGTCGGCCTCGCCCACGGCCAGCCGCTGGATGTCGTTGAGAAAGCCGTCGTTGCACTCGAACACCAGCGGATTCACGGTCGGCAGCGAGCGCCCGGTCTCGGGGTTGTGCGCGATGCAGTCGCGGATCTGCGCGCCGGCCACGGTGCCGACCGAGAAGGTGTTGGTCAGCGCGATCGGGGTCTCGAGCACGCCGAGCTCCTCGAGCTGCACGAGCCCGATGCTCTTGCCGAAGCCGTTGAGCACCACGGCGGCGGCCGGCACCTTGTCGCGGAACGGATCGCCGGCATGCGGGCGGATCACGGTCACGCCAGTCTGCACCGGGCCCTCGGCGAGCGTGCGGTGGCCCACGGTCACGCCGGCAACGTCGCTGATCGCGTCGCGCGGACCCGGGCGCAGGCCGCCGATGCGGGGCAGGGCGTTCGCGCTCATTGCCGGTCGATCTTCGGATCGAGCGCGTCGCGCAGGGCGTCGCCCAGCAGATTGAAGGCCAGCACGGTGAAGAAGATCGCGAGGCTGGGGAACAGCGCCACGTGCGGCGAGGTCACCATGTCGGCGCGCGCCTCGCTGAGCATCGCGCCCCATTCGGGCGTGGGCGGCTGCGCGCCCATGCCGAGGAAGGACAGGCTGGCCGCGGTGATGATCGAGGTGCCCACGCGCATGGAGAAATACACCACGATCGAGGAGATGGTGCCGGGCAGGATGTGGCGCACGACGATGGTCCAGTCCGAGGCGCCGATGCTGCGCTCGGCCTCGATGTAGGTCTGCTGCTTGAGCACCAGCGTGTTGCCGCGCACCAGCCGCGCGAAGGCCGGCACGCTGAACACCGACACCGCCACCACCACGTTGGTCATGCTGCTGCCGAGGATCGCGACCACGCCCAGCGCCAGCAGGATGCCGGGGAAGGCGAACAGCACGTCCGAGATGCGCATCACGATGCGGTCCCACCAGCCTTCGTAGTAGCCCGCGAGCAGGCCGAAGGCGGTCCCCACGATGCCGCCGAGCAGCACCGAGACGAAGCCCGCCATCAGCGAGATGCGCGCACCCGCGAGGATGCGGCTGAAGATGTCGCGGCCCAGCGGGTCGACGCCGAACCAGTGCGTGGCCGAGGGGCCGCTGTTGAGCATGTCGTAGTCGAAGTAGTTCTCGGGATCGAAGGGCACGATCCACGGCGCGAACACGGCGACGAACACCAGCAGCAGCACGAACAGGGCGGCGACGATGCCCACGGGCTGCTTCTTGAAGCGGCGCCAGCATTCGCCCCAGGGGGTGCGGACCTTGCCCGCGGTCTGGACCGCGGCCACGGGCATGGCGGCGGGAAGGGTGGATTCGGCAGGCACGCCGGTGGCTTGGGTCATGGCGGCGGCCTCACTTGTAGCGGATGGTCGGGTTGATGAAGCCGTACAGCACATCGACCACGAGATTGATCAGGATGAACTCGAGCGAGAACAGCAGCACCAGCGTCTGGATCACCGGGTAGTCGCGCATCTGCACCGCGTCGACCAGCAGGCGGCCGAGGCCGGGCCAGTTGAACACCGCCTCGACCAGGATCGAGCCGCCGAGCAGGAAGCCGAACTGCAGGCCCATCATCGTGACCACCGGGATCAGCGCATTGCGCAGGCAGTGCTTGATGATCACGCTGCGCTCGCGCACGCCCTTGGCGCGCGCGGTGCGCACGAAGTCCTCCTGGATCACCTCGACGAACGAGGCGCGCGTGAAGCGCGCCATCACGGCGGCCACGGCCGCGCCCAGCGTGATCGAGGGCAGGATGTAGTGCTTCCAGGTGGCCGCGCCCACGGTGGGCAGCCAGCCGAGCTGCACCGAGAAGATCTGCATCAGCAGCATGCCGAGCGCGAAGGCCGGGAAGGAGATGCCCGATACCGCCAGCGTCATGCCGATGCGGTCGGGCCATTGGTTGCGGTACACGGCCGACACGATGCCGATGCCCATGCCGAAGATCACGGCCCACACCATGCTGGTGACGGTCAGCATCACCGTCGGGAAGAAGCGCTCGGCGATCTCGGTCGACACCGGCCGCCGCGTGCGGATCGAGGTGCCGAAGTCGCCCTGCAGCATGTGGGTGAAGAAGTTCGCGAACTGCTGCGGCAGCGGCTTGTCGAGTCCGAGCTCCGCGCGGACCATGGCCACGGTCTGCTCGTCGGCCTCCTGGCCGGCGGCAAGGCGCGCCGGGTCGCCGGGCAGCATGTGGACGAACAGGAACACCAGCACCGCCACGATGAGCAGCGTGGGGATCAGGCCCAACAGTCGTTTGAGGAAGTAGTTCAGCATGGGGAGCAGGGGCCGCGAACGGCCGGCGGCGGGGTGCCGCCGGCCATCGCGCGGTCAGTCAGGAAACGGAGAGACCCGCGATCAGTTCGCCACCGACATCGCGTCGATGTTGATGTTGGCGTCGGGCATCACGAACACGCCCGTCAGGCGCTTCGAATGCGCCGACAGGTTCTGTTCCGTCACCAGCGGCAGGCGCGGCAGGTCCTTGCGGATCTGTTCCTGCGCGGTCTTGTAGAGCGCGGCCTTCTCGGCCTCGTCCACCGACACCAGCGCCTTGGCCAGCGCGTTGTCGACCACCTCGCTCTTGTAGAACGACATGTTGTTGAGCTTCGGCGCCCACGACTCGGAGGCGAACAGCGGGCGCAGGCCCCAGTCGGCCTCGCCGGTCGACGAGGACCAGCCGGTGTAGTACAGGCGAACCTTGGCGGTCTTGGGATCGGGCCAGGCATCGACCTGCTCGGTGCGCTGGCCCACTTCGAGCGCCTGCACCTGCAGCTTGATGCCGACCTGCGCGAGCTGCTGCTGCACGAACTGGATGGTCTTCTGGCTGGTCGTGTTGTTGTAGGCGCTCCACAGCACCGACTCGAAGCCGTTCGGGTAGCCGGCCTCGGCCAGCAGTTCCTTGGCCTTCTTCACGTCGTAGGGCACGGGCGCCATCTTCTCGGCGTACTTCACGCCCTGGGGCATCACGCCCTGCGCGGGAATCGCATAGCCGCCGAAGGCCACCTTGGCCAGCGCCTCCTTGTTGATGGCGTAGCCGATGGCCTCGCGCACCTTCTGGTTGTCGTAGGGCTTCTGCAGCATGTTGAAGGCCAGGAAGCGCGTGATGATCGAGGGCGAGGCCACGACCTCGAGCTTGTCGCTCTTCTTCAGCAGCTCGGCCTGCTCGTAGGGGATCGGGAACGCGAAGTCGGCCTCGCCGGTCTGCATCATCGCGGCGCGCGTGTTGTTCTCGAGCACCGGCTTCCATTGCACGGTGTCGACCTTCGGGAAGCCCTTCTTCCAGTAGCCGTCGAACTTCTTGGCCTTGACTGCCTCGGTCTGCTTCCATTCGACGAATTCGAAGGGGCCGGTGCCCACGGGGTGGAAGGCGATGTCCTTGTTGCCCCACTTCTTGAGCGCGGTCGGCGAGATCATCGCGGCCGAGGCATGGGCCAGCGAGTTGATGAAGGGGCCGAAGGGCTCCTTCAGCGTGATGCGCACGGTGGTCGGGTTCAGCGCCTCGACCTTGCCCACGCGGTTGAACTGGTTGTAGCGCAGCAGCTTGTTGTCCTGGTTCAGCACGCGCTCGAGCGTGAACTTCACGGCCTCGGCGTTGAAGTCGGTGCCGTCGTGGAACTTGACGCCGCTGCGCAGCTTGATGGTGTAGACCAGGCCGTCCTTCGAGACCTCGTAGCCCTCGGCCAGCACGTTCTGCACCTTCAGGTCCTTGTCGAACTGGAACAGGCCTTCGTAGAAGGTCTTGGTCACGGCCGTGGTGATCGTCGTGTTGGTGTTGTACGGGTCCAGCGTCTCGGGCTGATAGCCGATGGCCAGCACCACGTCTTTGGCGGCCAGGGCCGAGCCCGAGGCGGCGAGCGCGGCCAGGCCCAGCAGCGCGGATGCCCATCGCAGGGAGGAAGAGGATGGCTTCATGGGAAGAACTCCAGTCGATTCGTGAAAGAGAGGGAGGAACAAAAAAGCAGGGGGCCCTGCGACGGAAAAACGAAAGAGAAACTCGAAGGCGTCAGAAGGCGCCGCCGATGGCATGCCGCGCCACGAAATGGCCCGGCGCCACCTGCACCAGCGGCGGCACCTCGGGCTCGTCGCCCACGGCGCGGATCGGGCTCGGGATCTCGCCCTCGAGCAGCGCGCGCTGCTTGTGGCGGCGCGAGGGATCGGCCACCGGCACCGCCGCCATCAGCTTGCGCGTGTAGGCGTGCTGCGGCGCCTCGAACACCGCGCGGCGCGGGCCGATCTCCACGATCTGCCCGAGGTACATCACGGCCACGCGGTGGCTGATGCGCTCCACCACCGCCATGTCGTGCGAGATGAACAGGAAGGCCACGCCGAGCTCGCGCTGCAGGTCGAGCATCAGGTTGACGATCTGGGCCTGGATCGAGACGTCGAGCGCCGACACCGATTCGTCGGCCACCACCACCTTGGGGTTCAGCGCCAGGGCGCGCGCGATCGCGATGCGCTGGCGCTGGCCGCCCGAGAACTCGTGCGGATAGCGCTGCGCCGCCTCGGGCGGCAGGCCCACCTTCTGCAGCAGCCAGTCGACGCGCTGCTGCGCCTCGGCGCCCTTGGCGATGCCGTGGATCAGCAGCGGCTCCATGATCGAGAAGCCCACCGTCACGCGCGGATCGAGCGAGGCGAAGGGGTCCTGGAAGATGAACTGGATGTTGCGGCGCAGTGCCTGCAACTCGCGCGTGGGCAGCTCGCGGATGTTCTGGCCGCCGAACTCGATCGCGCCGCTCTGGCTCTCGACCAGGCGCAGCAGCGAGCGGCCGGTGGTCGACTTGCCGCAGCCCGATTCGCCGACCAGCGCCAGCGTCTCGCCGGGGTAGAGGTCGAAGCTGATCTTCTCGACCGCATGCACGCGCCGCTTCACGCGGCCGAAGACGCCGCTGCGCACGTCGAAGCGCGTGACCAGCTCGCGCACGCGCAGGATCGGGCCGGCCTCGGCGCGCACCGTGTCGTGCGGCTCGGTGTGGGTGCCGGGCTCGGCCTGCGCGCCGGTCTCGGTGCGCAGCAGCTCGAACTTGGCCGGCAGCTCGGTGCCCTGCATGGCGCCGAGCTTGGGCACGGCCGACAGCAGCGCGCGGGTGTAGGGGTGTTGCGGCGCGCCGAACACGGTGTCCGACGGGCCCGCCTCGACCTTGTCGCCGCGGTACATCACGAGCACGCGGTCGGCGATCTCGGCCACCACGCCCATGTCGTGCGTGATGAACAGCACGCCCATGCGCATCTCCTGCTGCAGCTCGCGGATCAGCTGGAGGATCTGGGCCTGGATCGTCACGTCGAGCGCGGTGGTCGGCTCGTCGGCGATCAGCAGTTGCGGCTTGCACGACAGCGCCATCGCGATCATTACGCGCTGGCGCATGCCGCCCGAGAGCTGGTGCGGGAAGCGGTCGAGCACGTTGCGCGCCTCGGGGATGCGCACCAGCTCGAGCATGCGCAGCGCCTCGGCGCGCGCGGCCGCGTTGCTCTTGCCCTGGTGGATGCGGATGGCCTCGGCGATCTGGTCGCCCGCGGTGAACACCGGGTTCAGCGAGGTCATCGGCTCCTGGAAGATCATCGCGATGTCGGCACCGCGGATGCCGCGCATCGTGTGGTCGCGCGCCTGGGCCAGGTCGAGCACCTCGCCGTTGCGGCGGCGAAACGCCATGCGGCCGTCGAGGATGCGGCCGCCGCCGTGCTCCACCAGGCGCATCAGCGCGAGCGAGGTCACGGACTTGCCCGAGCCCGATTCGCCCACCACCGCGAGCGTCTCGCCATGGTCGACGTGAAAGGACAGCTTCTTCACGGCATCGACCGTGCGCTCCGAGGTGGTGAAGCGAACGCTGAGATCGTCGACCGCGAGCACGCGGCCTTCCGGAAGGTTGGGCAGAGGGGGGAGGGAGGTCGCAGCGGACATGGCGGTCGAAAAGGGAAGCTGTGGCGTCAGGCGAAGATCGCCGTCTTCGGGGTCTCGCGGCCGCGCGCATGGGCGCGGTACATGCCTTCGGTGTTGAAGGGCAGCGCGAGGTTGCCGTGGCGGTCGACGGCGATCAGGCCGCCGGTGCCGCCGATGGCCGAGAGCGACTTCATCACCACCGTGTGGGCGGCGGCTTCGAGCGTGGCGCCGGCGTAGGCCATGCGCGCGCAGAGGTCGTGCGCGGCGGCGATGCGGATGAACATCTCGCCGCTGCCGGTGCACGAGACCGCGGCGGTGGCGTCGTCGGCATAGGTGCCGGCGCCGATCAGCGGCGAATCGCCGACGCGGCCCACGCGCTTGTTGGTCATGCCGCCGGTGGAGGTGGCGGCGGCCAGGTGGCCGTGCATGTCGAGCGCGACCGCGCCGACGGTGCCGAACTTGCGGTCCTCGTCGAGCGGGGCATGGGTCATGGCCGCGCCCTCGTGGTCGACCACCACGCGGCCGGTGTCGCGCACGCGGTGCAGCTGCTGGCGGCGCGCCTCGGTCGAGAAGTACGAGGGCTCGACCATCTCGAGCCCGCGCTCGCGCGCGAAGGCTTCGGCCCCGGCGCCGGCGAGCAGCACGTGCGCGCCGTCCTCGAGCACCGCGCGCGCCAGGCGCACCGGGCGGCGCACATGGCACACGCCCGCGACCGCGCCGGCGGCGAGCGTGGCGCCGTCCATCACCGCGGCGTCGAGCTCGTGGGTTTCGTCATGGGTGAAGACCGCGCCGTGGCCGGCGTTGAACAGCGGGCAGTCCTCGAGCAGCTCGACCGCGAGGCAGGTGGCGTCGAGCGCCGAGGCGCCCTGCAGCAGCGCAGCCTGGGCGGTGGCCACGATGTGGCGCAGCGCCTCGTGGTAGGCCGCGGCCTGTTCGGGCGTGGTGGTGCCCGCGCTGATGGTGCCGGCGCCGCCATGGATGGCGATCACGGGCACGCGCGGGGTGGAGGCGTTGTCGTTCTGGGTGGGGCTGTTCATCGGGAAGTCTTTTTCTTCGGGGTGCTGTCTGCGGGCGGCGTGGCCTGCGGGTTCGCGCCGTTCGCTCCATTCGTGCGTGGCCCGTTGCCCCCATGCAGCCACGGCCGCACCGCCTGCAGGATGCGGCCCGCCGACTGCACCGCGCCCGGCGCGCGCAGCGCCACGGCGCTGGTCAGCGCCTCGATCAGCGCGAGCACGCTGGTCTCGCAGTTGGGGCGGTAGCTGGTCTCGGTCTGGCAATAGAGCGCCACGTCGGCCAGCGGCGCCAGCGGCGAGCTCGGCCGGTCGGTCAGCGCGAGCACCGCGCAGCCCTGGCCGCGCGCGATCTGCGCCAGCGCGATGGTGTCGGTGAGGTAGCGCGGGAAGGTCACGCCGATGAACACGTCCTGCGGCCCCGCATGCATCAGCGTGCGCGCGGCATGGGTCACGCCGCTCACGCCCGAGAGCAGGCGCACGTCGCTGCAGCTGCTGTCCAGCCCGTGCTGCAGCAGGCCCGCGAGCCAGGCGCTGGCGCCGAAGCCGCCGATGTAGATCGAGCGCGCCTTGCCGATGCGTTCCACCGCCGCCTCGCAGGCCGCGTAGTCGAGCGACTGGCGCGTGGCGTCGATGTTGCGGCGGCTCTCCTCGAGCGCCGCGGCGAACACCTCCGACACCGTGGTCGGCCGCTCGAGGTTGCCGCGCAGCCGCTCGACCGGCGCCACCAGCGGCTCGAAGCCGCGCACCAGCTCGGCCCGGAAGGCCGGGTAGCCGTCGAAGTCGAGCGCGCGCGCGAAGCGGTTGGCCGTGGCCACCGACACGCCGGCCGCCGTGGCCAGCTCGTCGATCGGCAGCGTGGCCACCTGCAGCGGATGCTCGAGCACGTAGTCGGCCACCTGCCGGTGCGAGCGGGACAGCCGCGGCAGGGCCTGCGCGATGCGCTGGGCCACGGTGGTGCCTGGAGGGTCGACGTTGGTGCTCATGGGGTTCGGAAGGGCGCCGGAACGGTGCAAATTTGAAAACTGATTTACAAATATAAGTCAGTTAAGAAAATTTTCTGTCATTTTCGGCCGAGTTTGCAAGTTGCGGGCCAGTGCCGTGGGGAGATCGGGGCGGGTGAGGGCGGGCGCCGCGCGGGTGCTTTCCCCTCTGGGCGAGGGCGCGCGCGGGCACGGCCGCGAGCGCGGCCTCGGGGATTTCCCTAGGGTCGCGTCAGAACGCGGTCTTCGAGGCCGCCGAAGCCTGCTGCTCCAGCGATTGCGCGAGGAAGTCGACGAAGGCCCGCACCCGCGCCGCGAGCTGGTGGCGCTGCGGGTACACCGCGTAGATGTCGGCATCGGGCGTGTGGAAGGGGCGCAGCACCTGCACCAGCCGGCCGCTGCGCAGGTAGCGCGCGATGTCCCATTCGGCGCGCATCAGGATGCCGTGACCCTCGAGCGCCCAGTTGACCGCGATCTCGCCGTCGTTGGTGGTCAGCGTGCCGCGCGTCTTCACGGCCTGCGTGCTCGCGCTCGCGCCGCGCCCGCTCGACAGCCGCCACAGGCCGTAGGCCTCCTCACCCTGGCGGATGCCGATGCAGTTGTGGCGCGTGAGGTCGTTCGGCACCTTGGGCGTGCCGTGCTTCGCGAGGTAGGCGGGCGCCGCGCACAGCAGCCGCCGGTTGGCCGCGATGCGCCGCGCGATCACGCGCGCCTCGGGCGGCGCGCCGAAGCGCACGCAGACGTCGAACGAGTCCTCGGTCAGCGGCGGCGGGTTCACCGACAGCTGCAGCTGCACCTCGACCTCGGGATGCCGGCGCACGAACTTCGAGATCAGCGGCGCCACGTGGCTGCGCCCGAAGCCCAGCGTGGCGTTGACGCGCAACAGGCCCTGCGGCACCGCCTTCGACACGCCGAGCTGCTCGCCCAGGCTCTCGATGTCGGCAAGGATGCGCCGCGCCTGCGCGAGGTAGAGCTCGCCCTCGGGCGTGAGCCCCATGCGCCGCGTGGTGCGGTTGACCAGGCTCACGCCGAGCCGCGATTCCATTTGCGCAAGGTGCTTGCTCACCGCGGCCGTCGTGATGCCGAGTTCGCGCGCCGCCGCGCTGAGGCTGCCGGCGCGTGCGAGCGCCGAGAAGAAGCCGAGGTCGGCCGGTTGGATCTCGTGGGCCATCGCGGTTTTCGCTGTTGACTTGAAGTTAACGATGGATTGACTTTAGGGGCGATCCGATCGCACGTCGAGTTCCTACAGTCGAAGCCGTTCCAACACTCCAGCGACGCAGCTACACCATGAAGACCTACAGGATCGCAACCATTCCCGGCGACGGCATCGGCAAGGAGGTGGTGCCGGCCGGGCGCGAGGTGCTCGAGGCACTGGCCGCCGGCGGCGAGCGCTTCGGCTTCGAGTTCGAGGACTTCGGCTGGGGCGGCGACTACTTCCGCGCCCACGGCGAGATGATGCCGGCCGACGGCCTCGACGCGCTGCGCGGCAAGGACGCGATCCTGTTCGGCTCGGCCGGCGATCCGCACATCCCCGACCACGTCACCCTGTGGGGCCTGCGCCTGAAGATCTGCCAGGGCTTCGACCAGTACGCCAACGTGCGGCCCACGCGCATCCTGCCCGGCATCGACGGCCCGCTCAAGCGCTGCGGCCCCGGCGACCTCGACTGGGTCATCGTGCGCGAGAACTCCGAGGGCGAGTACGCCGGTGTCGGCGGCCGCGTGCACCAGGGCCATGCGATCGAGGCCGCCACCGACGTCTCGATGATGACCCGCGCCGGCGTCGAGCGCATCATGCGCTTCGCCTTCTCGCTGGCCCGCTCGCGGCCGCGCCGCCAGCTCACCGTGATCACCAAGAGCAATGCCCAGCGCCATGCGATGGTGATGTGGGACGAGATCGCCGTGCAGGTGGCCAGGGAGTTCCCCGACGTGCGATGGGACAAGGAACTGGTCGACGCCGCCACCGCGCGCATGGTCAACCGGCCGGCCTCGCTCGACACCATCGTCGCCACCAACCTGCATGCCGACATCCTCAGCGACCTGGCCGCCGCGCTCGCGGGCAGCCTGGGCATCGCGCCCACCGGCAACATCGATCCCGAGCGCCGCTTCCCCTCGATGTTCGAGCCCATCCACGGCTCGGCCTTCGACATCATGGGCCAGGGCCTGGCCAACCCGGTCGGCACTTTCTGGTCGGTCGTGATGATGCTCGAGCACCTCGGCGAGCCCGAGGCCGCCGCGCGCCTGATGCGTGCCATCGAGCAGGTCACGGCCGACACCTCGCTGCACACGCGCGACCTCGGCGGCAGGGCCACCACCGCCGACGTGACCCGCGCCGTCTGCGCGCTGCTGGCCCCGCTGCCCGAGCGCCAGGCCGCCTGAGTTTTTTGCCCCGGGGGCCGGAGAGGGCGTGCGCGCACGGCCGGCCATTGCCACGACAACAAAGGAGACAACCCGTGACCCAGCCCATCGTCCGCCGCCGCGCGGCGCTGACCGCGTTCGCCGCCGCCTTCATCCTCGGTCTGGCCGCCTCGACCGCGGCCGCGCAGGCCTGGCCGGCCAAGCCCATTAACCTCGTCGTTCCCTTTCCGCCGGGCGGCAGCTCCGACGTGCTGGCGCGCTCGTTGAGCGACAAGCTCTCGCAGAGCCTGGGCCAGCCCGTGGTGGTCGAGAGCCGTCCCGGCGCCGGCGCCACGCTCGGCGCCGACTACGTGGCCAAGGCGCGGCCCGACGGCTACACCCTGCTGATGGGCGCCGTGCACCACACCATCGCCACCAGCGTCTACCGCAAGCTGCCCTACGACTTCGAGAAGAGCTTCACGCCCATCACCACCGTCGCGCTGGTGCCCAACGTGATGGTCGTCAACGCCAAATCGCCCGCGCGCGATGCGCAGGCGCTGATCGCCCAGGCCAAGGCCGCGCCGGCCAAGCTTTCGTACGGTTCGAACGGCAACGGCACCGTGCAGCACCTGATCGGCACCCAGCTCTCGGCCCTGTCGGGCATCGAGCTGCTGCATGTGCCCTACAAGGGCAGCGCACCGCTCACCACCGACCTGCTCGGTGGCCAGGTCGACATGTCCTTCGACACCCTGACGCCCGTGCTGCAGCACATCCGCGCCGGCAAGCTGCGCGCACTGGCCGTGACCACCGCCAAGCGCTCGAGCAGCCTGCCCGAGGTGCCGACCCTGGCCGAGTCGGGCCTGAAGGATTTCGACCAGGGCACCTGGTTCGGCATCCTCGCGCCGGCGGGCACGCCGAAGGAGATCGTGGAGCGGCTCAACGCCGAGATGGTGAAGATCATCCAGTCGCCGGAGTTCAGGAAGCGCATGGAGGAGATCGGGGCGGAGCCGGTGGGGGATACGCCGGCGCAGATGGCGGCGCGGATTCGCAGTGACACCGCGAAGTATGCGAAGCTGGTGAAGGAGGCGAGGGTGGCGATCGATTGAAGCTTGCGAAAGCTTCGACGTCGGAACCAAGCAGCCGCTTCGCTCGCCTGAGCGTGGCCCGTGTGATGGAAGCGCCGATCCCGAATCTAAGTGGCGCCATCATTGCGAATCGGTTCGAGCATGCTGCCATCGATGATGGCCTTGTCGATTGCGAGAGAGCCCGAGAGAAAGCCGAGAAGAGATCTGCCTGGGCGGCGAGCTGGTCATGACCCATTGTCTTCGCGCCCTCGGATTTTCTCGAGACTAGAGACGCCATGTCCAGAAGGCCTATGTCTTACCGCATATGCCTTGCGATTCGTGCCGCGGTCGAGCGCAAAAATGACGCGCATGTTCGACTCGCGCATTCCCTTTCTGGACACGAGGAAGATGGCCTCTCCATAGGGAAACATCGCGCAACGAAGCGAAGCCCAGACCCGCGCGCCAATCGCACCGATTGCCCGCCGCGGCACCTCGTCCGAATGACTTTGGTCATTTCGGCTTCGCTTTCATCGGCACTAAGATGCCCGCACCATGGCCCATGCCACACCACTGCCGCCGCATGCCGCGCCATTGCGCGGCGAGGCGGGCGCTGCCATACCGGTGCGGGGCATCCTGGTGGTCGACGACCATGAGCTGGTGCGCCTCGGCCTGCGTGCGCTGCTGCTGGCGGAGACGGGCAGCGTGCCGGTGTACGAGGCACGTTGCCTGGCCGACGCATTGCACCTGTACACGCTGCACGTGTCGTCGCATCACCTGGTGCTGCTCGATCTCGATCTGCCCGATTCGCAAGGACTGGACACGCTGGTGCGCTTCAAGCGCGCCTTTCCCTCGTCGCCCGTGATCGTGCTCTCGGGCAAGGACAGCCATGCGCTGATGCAGGGTGCGATGGCGCTCGGGGCCCAGGCCTTCCTGCCCAAGACCGGTCACCTCGGCGAGGTGCTGCGCTACGTGAGGGACAACGACCTGGTCGGTCTTCCGGCGCGGCCGTCGGCCGTGCCCGTCGATGCCCAGGCGCCGCCGGCCAGGGACGGGTTCCAGCCGCAGCTCAATGCGCGCCAGGTCGAGATCCTCGACTGGCTGCTGGCCGGCAAGTCGAACAAGGAGATCGCGCAGCTGGCGCACCTCACCGAGGGCACGGTCAAGAACCATGTGTCGACGCTGCTGCTGCTGTTCGGCATGCGCTCGCGGGCCCAGCTCATCAGCAGCCTGCGGTGAGTCTTCCGCGCCGGGCCGCCTTCGATGCGAGATGCCCGCATGCCGGCGATGAATGACGCGCATCCGCCCGAGCTGGCGCGGCGCGTGCTGCGCGAACAGGTGGCCGCGGTCCACGCCAATGCGCCGGCCGCCTATCTCGCGGACCTCCTCACGGCGCAGTCGCTGGGCATCGGCCTGTTCGTGGCCACGTGGCGCTGGCAGGTGCTGCTGTGGATGGCGCTGCACCTGGCATTGACGCTGCGGCGCGCCTACCGGCGCTACCGCCGCAGTCCCGACGCGGCCGAGCATCCCGAGTACTGGGCGCGCTTCAATGCACGCAACGTGCTGCTGCGTTCCTGCGTCTGGGGCCTGGCGCCCTGGCTGTGCGTGCCGCCGGGACGCAACCTCGGGCTCTGGGTCATGGTCATCGTCATGATGATGGGCGGCTGCGCCGGCGGCGCGCTGTCGCTGGCCGTGCTCAAGCGCAACATCCCGCGCTTCATCGTGCCCAGCATGGCGAGCCTGACGCTGGCGCTGGCCTGGCGCGGCGACACCGTGCACCTGTTCCTGGCCACCGGCTGCCTGCTGTACATGTGCGTGATGATCACCTTCGCGCTGCAGCACCATCGGCTGCTGACGGCCTCGCTGACCATGCGCTTCGAGAAGGAGGCGCTGGCCGAGCAACTGAGCCGGCAGATCGCCGCGACTCAGCGCGCGAGCGAGGAGAAGACGCGCTTTCTCGCGGCGGCGAGCCACGACCTGCGCCAGCCGCTTCATGCCATCGCGCTGTTCGGCGCCGTGATCGAGAAGAAGCTCCAGGGCAGCGAGGAGTGGGACCATGCGGTGCGGCTGATGGACGCCGTCGGAACGCTCGGCGATTCGCTCGACACCCTGCTGGACATCTCGCGGCTCGATGCGGGCGAGGTGGCACCGCGGATCCGGCCCGTGGAGCTCAACCCGCTGTTCCTCGCGCTCAACAACGTGTTCGCGGCGCAGGCGGCCGGCAGGGAGCTGCAGCTGCGCCTGCGTGCCACGCCCTGCTGGGTCTTGAGCGATCCGCAGCTGCTGCAGCGGCTGCTCTCCAATCTCGTGGACAACGCGCTCAAGTACACGCCGCGCGGTGGCGTGGTGGTGGCCGCGCGCGCACGCGGGCCGCTGGTGTGGATCGACGTGTGCGACACCGGCATCGGCATCGCGCCCGAGCACCTCGGCCGCATCTTCGACGAGTTCTACCAGGTCGACAATCCGGGGCGCGATCGCGCGCGCGGCCTGGGCATCGGCCTGTCGATCGTGCAGCGGCTCTCGCGCCTGCTGGCGCATCCGCTGCAGGTGCGCTCTCATCCGCGGCGCGGCAGCCGCTTCCGCATCGTGCTGGCGGCGGTGTCGGGTTCGGGCGTGGTGCCATCCATCGCGCGGCCCGACGCGGTGCTGCCGTTGCCGCGCCGCGTGCTCGTCGTCGACGACGAGGCACCGATCCGCCAGGCCGTCACCGGCCTGCTGCAGGCTCATCGCCTGGCCGTCGACGCGGTGGCCGACGAAGCCGGGGCCGAGGCCGTGCTGGTGCAGGCCGCGCAGGGCGGCAACCCGGTCGAGGTGCTGCTGTGCGACGTGCGGCTGGCCGATGGCGCCGACGGGCTGGCGGTGGCGCAGCGGCTGCGCGCGCGCTTCGGCCCCGGCTTGCAGGTGCTGCTGATCACCGGGGAGACCGCGCCGCAGCGGCAGCAGCAGATGCACGATGCCGGCCTGCAGGTGCTGCTCAAGCCGGTGGCCGCCGACCGGCTGCTGCAGGCCCTCGCATCGTTGGCGCGGCACGACAGGACGCACGCCGGCATGCACGGCTGAGCCTCTTTTTATTGCTGCAAGTCGATGACCTTCGACACTGGATTGCAGGCATTGCCGTCCCTACCGTGGAGGCCTTCTCATCCACTCGTTTGAAAGAAGGAAGGCCCCTCATGCATACCCGTCCTGCCATTTGCCCCGCGGCGCGAACCCCTGTCGCGCTGTTGATCGTGAGCCTCGTGCTGGCCGCCTGCGGCGGTGGCGGTGGAGGCGGCTTCGCCGGCTTCCCGGTCGCTCCCGCGCCCGCGCCGGCCGCGCAGACGCCTCCGCCTCCGCCGCCGCCCGCGCCGGCCGAAACCGCACCCTCGATCACGACGCAGCCCTCGAACGCCACCGTGGGCCAGGGCGTGCCCGCCACCTTGAAGGTGCAGGCCGCGCGCGCCACGGCCTACCAGTGGCAGCGCAGCGTCGATGGCGGTGCGCGCTGGACCGATGTCGCCGGCGCCACCGGCGACAGCTTCACCACGGCCGCGAGCCAACTGGCCGACAGCGGCCAGCAGCTGCGCGTGCGCGTGAGCGGCGCCGGTGGCAGCGTGACCAGCCGTGCCGCCACGCTGACGGTCAAGGCCTGGGTCGCCAACGTGCTGGCGACCACGGGCGTGAGCTACAGCAGTCCCTATCAACTCGCGCTGGATGCGAGCGGCGCGAAGCTCTACGTGGCCATGGGCGGCAACGGTTCCGTCTACAGGATCGACACCGCGAGCGGCAGCGGTGCCGAGGTGACGCCGGGCGCGACCCTGACTACGCCGTCCGGCCTGGCCCTTGCGGCCGATGGCACGCTCTACGTGAGCGACCAGCACCGCATCAGCAAGATCGCCGCCAATGCAACGACCGCCAGCACCTGGGTCGGCGGCGCCACGAGCGGCTATGCCGACAGCCCGGCCACCGTCATGTTCCACAACCCCACCGGCCTCGCGCTCGACAGCGGCGGCAACCTGTTCGTGGCGGACACCGAGAACAAGCGCGTGCGCAAGGTCGCGGCCGACGGCACCACGAGCACGCTCGCGGGAGACGGCACGCAGGCCTATCTCGACGGCGTGGGCACGGCCGCCCAGTTGGCCCGCCCGCAGGGCCTGGCGATCAGCCGCGACGGCAAGACGCTCTACGACACCGACACCGACAGTCCCTGCCTGCGCAAGATCGACATCGCCACCGCCACGGTGAGCACGCTGCTGGGCGATTGCGCCAACGGCAACGCGGGCGCCGGGGTCGTCGACGGCACGGCCGCCACGCCGGCCAAGCTCGGCTATTCCTACGGCGTGGCGGTCGATGCGCACGACAACGTGTTCCTCACCCATGCCTGGGATGGCGTGGTGCGCGTGGTCACGCCCGCGGGCGAGATCGGCACGCTGCGCGACGGCGCCGGCGCGGCGATCACGTTCAACTTTCCGATCGGCGTGGCGGTGGCCGGCGATGGGTCCGTCTACGTGGGAGCGACCAACGGCAACCAGATCTTCAAGCTCACGCTGGCACCCTGAGTGCATCCGCTCCATGCGCCGATGGTTCGAAACGGGGCTTCGGGTTGCATGGGGCGCGGTGGTTCGAAGCGATAGCGCCGGGACGATGAGAAATGACGCGCCGATCTCCTCGCATCGACGTCCCGGCCCGCGGCCATAGGCCATACGGCCGTGCAGCCAAATCGTCGGAGTTCCCGACAATGGCGCCGTCATTTCACGGAGTCATCGATGCGTCCGCGTTCCGTCCTCGCCTTCCTTCGGCTGCTGGCCGCGCCGGCATTCGCCGGGCTGCTGTTCCTCTCGACGCTCGCATCCGGGCAGGACCTTCCGGGCGCCAAGGACAACCCGCTGCTCAAGCGCTTCGCGGGATCGACCATCGTCGGCTACGACTTCAAGCGCTTCGACGAATACCTGGTGCCGACGGGGACCTACAAGGGCTACGACACCACCTCGCGCAAGCGCAGCTGGGTCAGTTCCGTGCCGGTCGAAGGCGCTTTGACCCGCCTCTGGTACGAGTCGGCGGGCGACACCTCCACGGCCGAGCTGATCCGCAACTACCAGAACGAAGTGCAGGCCGCCGGTGGCGTCACGCTCTACGACTCGGGGCGCGACGAGAACTTCAAGAGCCGCTCCTGCTTCCTCTGCCCCTACAGCTGGAACGAGATCAAGACCAGCCGCAGCACCTACACCTTCTCGACCGCCGAGGTCGGGACCGCTCGCCTGGCCAGCTTCAAGATTCCGCGGCCGCAAGGCGATCTCTACGTGGTCGTCGAGGCAGTGCAATGGGCCAAGGACAGCAAGGACTACAAGGCGGTCAAGGGTGCCTACGCGGCGGTCGACATCATCGAGGTCGGGGCGATGAAGCAGAACATGGTGACCGTGAGCGCGGGCGACATGTCGAAGGCCATTGCAGCCACCGGGCGCGTGGCGCTCTACGGCATCCTGTTCGACACCGCCAAGGCCGACATCAAGCCCGAATCCAAGCCCGCGCTGGACGAGATCGCCAAGCTGCTCAAGGCCGAGCCCGCGCTCAAGCTGCGCGTGGTCGGGCACACGGACAACCAGGGCACGCTCGAGAGCAACATCGCGCTGTCGAAGCGGCGCGCGGAGGCGGTCAACGCGGCGCTCGTCGGTCAGTACGCGATCGCGGCCAACCGGCTCGGCGCCTACGGCGTGGCGGATCTCGCGCCGGTCGCCAGCAACGCAGCCGAGGACGGCCGCGCGAAGAACCGGCGCGTGGAGCTGGTGCCGCAGTAGGCGCGGCGCCGGTGGCCGCGTCACTCCTTGCGATCGAGGGCCAGCGACAGCGCGATTCCCAGCGCGAGACCGATGCCGATCCCCAGGCCGATCTCGTCGAGCAAGGCACCGATGCCCACGCCGGCCGCGAGCCCGGCGCCCACGCCGAATCCCTGCTTGGTTTTCATCGCTCCAGTCTAGGTGCGTGGGCCGTGCGCAGGTTCTACAGCTTGTAAGAACTGTGCAGGGGCCGGCCGCCTACCGCCGGGTCTCCTGGCTCAGCCATTCGCGCTGCGCCGCCAGCACCTCGTTCGCGGAGCGACCCAGCAACTGCGCATAGACCGAAGGCGCGGTCGCCCCCTCGGTGCTGATCAGGAGCACGCGCGACGAGGCATCGAGCCCGGCCTGTGCCTTCGCCGCCCCGGACCGCGCGAGCTGCAGCAATGCCGCCGCGCTCGCCGCGCCCGATTCCCCGCTCACCACCGGCAGGTCGCGCGCCGAGCCCTCGGCCAGCCGCCGCATCGCACCGACCGCTTCTTCATCCTCCAGCGTGAGGAAGAGATCGACCGAAGGCTCGAGAAAGCGCCAGGCCAGGGTCGAGGTCTCGCCGCAGGCCAGGCCGGCCATCACCGAATCGACGCTGCCGGTGGCCACTGCCGGCCGGCCCTCGATAGCGCTGCGCGTGAGGCAATCGGCCTGGCGCGGTTCGGCGACGATGAGCGCCGGGCGACGTTCGCCGAAGCGTTCCCAGAGGTAGCTCGCCACGCCGGCCGCGAGGCCGCCGACGCCGCCTTGCAGGACGACGTGGCTGAAGGGGCAGGCGCCGTCGGACTCGGCGGCGAGCTGTTCGAGCGCCTCGTCGACCATCGTGCCGTAGCCCTGCATCACGTCGCGCGGCACGTCCTCGTAGCCGGGGTACGCGGTATCGGACACGACCTGCCAGCCATGCCGTTCGGCGAGCTGCGCGGCATGCGCGACCGAGGCGTCGTAGTTGCCCTCGATGCGCACGATCTCGGCGCCGAAGTCGGCAATGGCGCGTTCGCGCTCGGCGCTCACGTGCCGGTGCAGCACGATCACGCAGCGCACGCCCACGCTGCGCGCCGCGGCGGCGAGCGCGCGGCCGTGGTTGCCGTCGGTGGCGCTGACGACGACGAGGTCCTTCAAGGCATTCGCGTGTTCGCCGCTCAGCACCGCCTCGGCGTTCCAGTCCGGATGGCGCCGCAGCACCAGCCGCACCAGCGCGGCCGGCGCGCCGAGCGCCTTGAAGCTGCCGAGTGGCGAGCGCAGCGACTCGTCCTTGAGGAACACCTCTGCGACGCCGCAGGCCTGCGCGAGATCGGGCAAGCGGCGCAGGGGCGTGGGCTCGGGCGCGAGCAGCGACCAGCGCGAGAGCCACGCGCGCGTGGCGCGTGCCTCGTCGATGCTGAGGATGCGGTGCAGCGCCTCGGGGTAGGGCGCGCGCACGGCGCGGGCGTTGCGGACCAGCATGTCGATCTTTCGAAGGAAGGGAGAGGGGTCAGCGCGGCAGCCGCATGCGCACCAGCTCGGCGAAGTAGCGCGCGCCGATCTCGAGCACCTCGTCGTTGAAGTCGTAGCCCGCGTTGTGCAGCGGCGTGCCGCCGGGCTGCCCGTCGACGCCGTTGCCGAGGAACACGAAGGCGCCGGGCACCACGCGCAGGAAGGCGCCGAAGTCCTCCGAGGCCATCATCGGTACGGTGTTCGCGTCCACGCGAGCGGCGCCGAGCACCGCGGTCGCGGCGGCCACGGCGTGCGGAACGCATTCGGGCCAGTTCACCGTGGGCTCGAACTCGTGCGTGTACGAGAACGCGCACTCGGCGCCGTGCAGCCGGCAGATGCCTTCGCTGATCTCGCGCATGCGCCGCTCCAGCGTGGCCTGCACGGCGGGGTCGTAGCTGCGGGTATCGCCCTTGATGACCACGTTGGAGGGAATCGCGTTGCGGATGCCGTCGGTGATGAACTCGGTGCACGACACCACGGCCTGCGCGCCCGGGTCGAGGCTGCGCGAGACGATGGTCTGCAGCGCGAGCACGATCTCGGCGCCGATCACGATCGGGTCGATGCCCATGTGCGGCCGCGCCGCATGGGTGCCGCGGCCGCGCACGTGGATCGTGAAGTTGTCTTCGCTGGCCATGATGCCGCCCGCGCAGGTGGCGATGGTGCCGGCCGCGAGGCCCGGCATGTTGTGCAGGCCGTAGATCTCGTCGACCGGGAAGCGCTCGAACAGGCCGTCGGCCATCATCGCCTTGGCGCCGCGGCCATGCTCCTCGGCGGGCTGGAAGACGAAGCGCACGGTGCCGTCGAAGTCACGGCGCTCGCGCAGCAGCCGCGCCGCGCCGAGCACGATCGACATGTGGCCGTCGTGGCCGCAGGCGTGCATCTTGCCCGGCGTGGCCGAGGCATGGGTACGGCCCGGCGCCGACTCGGCGATGTCGAGCGCATCCATCTCGGCGCGGATGCCGATCGTGCCGCGGCCTTCGCCCACGCGCAGGTTCGCCACCAGCCCGGTGCCGCCGATGCCCTCGTGCACCTCGAGGCCCAGCGCGCGCAGCGTGCGCGCGACGAAGGCCGAGGTGCGGTGCTCGGCGAAGCCGGTCTCGGGAATGGTGTGGAGGTAGCGGCGCCAGCCCGCGAGCTCGGTATCGAGCGGCGCGTCGGTGGTCGGATCGGGGGCGGGGAGGGCGGAGGTCATGGGCAACAATGCTATGCCGCCGACCCCTGAATCCGCGCGCATTGAAGGGGGCGGCGACGCAATTCCATTCCACCCGCCGCGCCCCGTCGACCACGCCCATGCCCACGCCCCTCGATGCCTACGACCTCAAGCTGCTGGCACTGGTGCAGCAGGACGCGCGCCTGCCGCAGGGCGAGCTGGGCCGGCAGGTGCACCTGTCGGCCGCGGCGGTCAACCGGCGCCTGAAGCGCATGGCCGACGAGGGCGTGATCGAGCGCCATGCGGCGATCGTCAATCCCGATGCGGTGGGCTGCGAGCTCACCGTGATCGTCGAGGTCGAGGTGGAGAGCGAGCGCGCCGATCTGCTCGATGCGATGAAGCGCGGCTTCCAGGCCTGCCCGCAGGTGCAGCAGTGCTACTACGTGGCGGGCGAATGCGACTTCGTGCTGATCTTCGCGGTGCGCGGCATGGCCGAGTACACGCGGCTCACGCGCGAACTGTTCTTCGAGAACAGCAACGTGAAACGCTTCAAGACGCTGGTGGCCATGAGCCGGGTGAAGGTGGGGCTGACGGTGCCGGTGGACGAGGCCTCGCAGGGCACCGGCGCATGAGCCCGCGCCGGAGTCGGTCCGACCGGTGCGGTTGACGCTGGCCGATCCCGGGCGCAGCATCCCGCCTGGCACGACGTGTGCCGGGGAAGAAGAAGAGGAACCGCATGAGACAAGAAGGATGGTGCCGCGCGCTCGCGGCCGTGGGCGCTTGCGCGCTCGTCGTGACGATGGCGGCGTGCGGAGGAGGCGGGGGTGGCGGTGGTGGCGGCGGGCTCCCGCTGCTGCCCTC
The DNA here is from genome assembly GCF_057809595.1 of Variovorax sp. FG153. Lineage (NCBI taxonomy): Bacteria > Pseudomonadati > Pseudomonadota > Betaproteobacteria > Burkholderiales > Comamonadaceae > Variovorax > Variovorax sp. FG153. Next base: position 10,987 of record NZ_JBMDKG010000072.1, on the reverse strand, counting down.
GAGCCCGGCGCCGGAGCCACCCGCCTCGCCGCCGCCGGCGGCCACCGGCCGTGTGGTCAGCGAGACGGTCAACGCGAAGAAGTACGGCGCGGAATATCGCATCGAGGTCTTTCTTCCGGCCGCCTACGACGCGGGCACCGAATCGTTGCCCACCATCTATGCGCTCGACGGCGACGCCACCAACGGCCTGCCCGAGACACGCTTCACGAACCTGAAGAACGTGCTGCTCAAGCGCGGCACCAAGGCCATCCTGGTCGGCATCGGCGGCACCGCGCGGCGCCAGCAGGACTACAACTTCCCGGGCGCCGACGGCTACCACGCATTCCTCGCAACGGAGCTGGTTCCCTACCTCGAGTCGAAGTACCGCATGGATCCGAAGCGCCGCATGCTCACGGGCCTGTCGACCAGCGGCAACCTCGCCGCGACTGCGTTGTTCCTCGAGGCGCCGAACGCGCTGGTGTTCTCGTACTTCCTGTCCTTCGAGGCCGCCTTCTGGCAGCAGAAGGACCTCAACTTCGAACTCGAGCAGAAGATGTTCACCGCGCTGGCCGGCAGGTCGCTGCCGGTGACGATGGTGCTGGCGCGCTGCGAGAGCGGCTGCAACGGGCCGGGCGTGAGGGAGATGTACGACCGGCTCGCGGGCCGCAACTACAAGGACTTCAAGCTGATCTCGACGCTGTTCGACGCGACCCATGTCGGCACGGACGTGCTGGCCTTCGATGACGCGATGGCGAAGCTGCTGCCCTAGGCGGCTGCGCTCCGTGCGCCATGCACGGATTCCAAAGCCCGACTGCCGGCGGGGTTCTGCGCCCTCGGCCAACAATGGCGCCGATCCGCGGGCCAGTCGGCCCGCACCACCATGGCCCGCGGGCCGAAGGAGCAGCATCTTGGAATACCGTCATCTGGGCCGATCGGGCCTCAAGGTCCCCGTCCTGAGCTTCGGCACCGGCACCTTCGGGGGCAAGGGCGAATTCTTCCAGGCCTGGGGCAGCACCGACGTGGCCGAGGCCCGCAAGCTGATCGACATCTGCCTCGACGCGGGGGTCAACATGTTCGACAGCGCCGACATCTACTCGGGCGGCGCGGCCGAGTCGGTGCTCGGCGAGGCGATCAAGGGCCGGCCGCGCGACAAGCTGCTGATCTCGACCAAGGCCACCTTCCGCAGCGGCGAGGGCGCCAACGAGGTCGGCTCCTCGCGCTACCACCTGGTCGCCGCGGTCGACGCGGCCCTGAAGCGCCTGGGCACCGACTACATCGACCTGTTCCAGCTGCACGGCTTCGATGCCGCCACGCCGGTGGAGGAAACGCTCTCGACGCTCGACGACCTGGTGCGCGCCGGCAAGCTGCGCTACGTGGGCGCTTCCAACTTCTCGGGCTGGCACCTGATGAAGTCGCTGGGCGTGGCCGAGCGCTACGGCTATCCGCGCTACGTGGCGCACCAGGCCTACTACTCGCTGGTGGGCCGCGACTACGAATGGGAGCTGATGCCGCTGGCGCAGGACCAGGGCGTGGGCGCGGTGGTGTGGAGCCCGCTGGGCTGGGGCCGGCTCACCGGCAAGATCCGCCGCGGCCAGCCGCTGCCGGCCAACAGTCGCCTGCACGTGACGGCCGACATGGGCCCGCCGGTGCCCGACGAGCTGCTCTACCGCGTCGTCGATGCGCTCGAGAAGATCGCCGGCGAGACCGGCAAGACGGTGCCGCAGGTGGCGCTGAACTGGCTGCTGCAGCGCCCGACGGTGTCGAGCGTGGTGATCGGCGCGCGCGACGAGCAGCAGCTGCGCCAGAACCTCGGCGCGGTGGGCTGGAACCTCACGAAGGAGCAGGTGGCGGAGCTCGACGCGGCGAGCACGACGACGCTGGCCTATCCGTACTGGCACCAGCGCGGCTTCGCGGAGCGCAACCCGGCGCCGGTCTGATCGGGCTCAGCCCTTCTCGGGCGTCAGGCTCAGCACCCAGCGCTTGAAATGCTCGAGAGCCCCCGAGGCCGGCCGGCCCTCGGGATAGGCGAAGTAGTAGCCCTGGCTCACGTCGAGGCTGCGGTCGATCGGGATCACGAGCTCGCCGGTGCGCAGCTCGTGCTGGATCAAGAGGCGCGGCGCCAGGCCCACGCCCATGCCGGCCGCGGTGGCGGCCGTCACCATGGTGAAGAGCTCGTAGCGCGGCCCGCGCGAGGCATGCACCGTGTAGTCCCAGCCCTGCTGCGCATACCAGTCGCGCCAGGCATGGGCGCGCGTGCTCAGGTGCACGTGGCGGCAGCGCGCGAACGCGGCCTCGTCCCAGGGGCCGTTGGCATCGCGGAAGGCCGGGCTGCACACCGGCACCATCTCGCCCTCGGAGAAGATGCGCCCGCCGCGCGTGTCGGGCCAGAACTGGTCGCCGAAATAGATCGCGGCGTCGTAGGCGTTCTCCTGGAACGAGAAGGGCTGCGAGCGCGCCGACAGGTTGACCGTGATGTTGGGATGCAGCCGGCTGAAATCGGGCAGGCGCGGAATCAGCCACTGGGTCGCGAAGGTGGGCACCACCGCCACCTCGAGCACGAAGCCCATGTCGTGGCCGGCGGCGATCTCCAGCGTGTCGCGCCGGATCTGGTCGAGGTGGCGGCGGATGCGCGCCGCGTACTCGCGGCCCACGTCGGTCAGCGTGAGCCGGCGCCGCACGCGCGAGAACAGCGCCACGCCGAGCCGTTGCTCGAGCATCGCCACCTGGCGGCCGACCGCGCTCTGCGTGAGCGCCAGTTCGCTCGCGGCGCGCGTGAAGCTGCCCAGCCGCGCCGAGGCCTCGAAGGCCTGCAGCGCGCCGAGGTTGGGTATGTCTTTTCTCATCTCGCCTGCTTGTCCTGGTGGGCCGATTCTGGCGCGGCCCGCTTTCCGTCAACCAAAGCATTCATCGCGTCGCCGATCCGGCGGTCTTCCTTCCGGGATCGCACAACGTCGTGCGCATTGAGCGTTTGTTGCGCCCGCCAGCGCGACTCTATTCTGCGTTCGGGCCTCCAGCGCGGCCCGCACGCACAAACACAAGGAGACTTTCGATGACCGCTTCGCGCGTATCGCCACGGCGCCATGCAGCCGCCTCGGCCTGCCTGCTGACCGGCGTCCTGGCCGGCGCCCTGGCGCTGCCGGCCTGGGCCCAGTCCGAGCAGACGGTGCTGATCGGCCATGCCGGCCCGCTCACGGGCGGCGCCGCCCACTGGGGCAAGGACAACGACAACGGCGCGCGGCTCGCGGTGGAAGACCTCAACAGGCAGAACCTGCTGATCGGCGGCAGGAAGATCAAGTTCGTGCTGCAGTCGGAGGACGACCAGGCCGACCCCAAGCAGGCGATGGTGGTCGCCAACAAGCTCGCCGACATGGGCGTGAAGGGCATCCTCGGTCACTTCAATTCGGGCGCCGCCATTCCCGCCTCGGCCGTCTACAGCCGCGCCGGCCTGCCCGACGTGTCGACCGCCACCAACCCGAGCTTCACGAAGCAGGGCTACGACAACGTGTTCCGCATCCTCGCGAGCGACGACGACGTGGGCATGGCGATCGCGAACTACACGGTGAAGGAGCTCAAGGCCACGAAGATCGCCGTGATCGACGACCGCACCGCCTACGGGCAGGGCGCGGCCGAGGTGTTCGCGCGCGGCGTCAAGGCGCTGGGCGGCACCATCGTCGCGCAGGAGTACGGCAGCGACAAGGCGACCGACTTCATGGCGATCCTCACCAGCATCAAGGCGAAGCAGCCCGAGGTCGTGTTCTACGGCGGCATGGACGCGCAAGGCGGGCTGATCGCGCGCCAGATGAAGCAGCTCGGCATCACGGCCAAGCTGCTGGGCACCGACGGGCTGTGCACCAACGAGGTCGCCAGGATCAGCGGCGGCGCGGTCGACGGGCTGCTCTACTGCACGCGCGGCGGCAAGGAGGTCGAGAAGACCACCAGGGGCGCCGAGTTCGAGCAGCGCTACAAGGCGCGCTTCGGCGTCGACGTGCTGACCTACGCGCCCTATCTCTACGACGCGATGATGGCGCTGGCCGCCGGCATGCGCGAGGCCAACTCGGTCGAGCCCGCGGCCTACCTGCCGGCGATGCGCAAGGTGAAGTTCGACGGCGTGACCGGCGCCATCGCCTTCGATGCCAAGGGCAACCTGCAGAAGCCCGACTTCACCGTCTTCACCTACAAGGACGGCAAGCGCGTGCGCGTCGCCGGTTCCTGAGGCGGCCCCGGTGCGCACGCTCGATGCGGCCGAGACGGCCGCGGCCTTGCCCTGGGGACCGCTGGTCGAGGCCATGCTGCGGATGTTCGAGCGCGAACGCCGCGGTGAGGCACGGGCCGCGCCGCGCACCGCGGTGCCGCTTGCGGCCGGCGGCACGATGCTGCTGATGCTCGCGGCCGACGCCGAGTTCGCCGCGCTCAAGACCGTGACCGTGCATGCGGGCAATGCGGCGCACGGCCTGCCGGTGGTGCAGGGCGAGGTGGTGCTGCTCGATGCGGCCACCGGCACGCGGCTGCTCGCGCTCGACGGCAATGTGCTGACCGCGCGGCGCACGGCGGCCCTGTCGCTGGCCGGCGCGATGCGCGCGGGGCGCACGGGGGCGGAACACGTGCTGTTGATCGGCGCGGGCGTGCAGGCGCGCGCGCATGCCGAGGCGCTGGCCGAACTGTGGGGTGTGCGCCGGCTCGCGATCCATGCGCGCACCGCGGCCCATGCCGAGGACCTCGCGCGGCACATGCGTTCGCTGGGCGTCGAGGCGCAGGCGATCGCCGATCCGGACGCCGTCGCGCGCGAGGCCGACCTCGTCGTCGCCGCGACCAATGCGCTCGACCCCGTGGTGCCGCCGGACCTGCGCCCCGATGCCTGCGTGATCGCGATCGGCGCCTACCGCGCCGACATGGCCGAGGTGCCCACCGCGCTGGTGCGCCGCGGCAGCGTGTTTGTGGATACGCTGGAGGGCGCGCGCCGCGAGGCCGGCGACCTGATCCGCGCCGACGTCGATTGGCGCGCCGTGCAGGACTTCGCGCATGCGGTGCCCGCGGCGGCCCGTGCGCCGGTGCTGGTCAAGACCGTGGGCCATGCGCTGTGGGATCTGGCGGCGGCGCGGCTGGCGCATGACGAAGGAAGGTGACGATGACGAGCGGAGCGAAAGGCATTGCATGCGGCGTGTGGTGATCATCGGCGGCGGGGCCATCGGCTCGGCCATCGCCTATTTCCTGAGTCGCGATCCAGCGCAGGAGCCCTTCGAGGTCACGGTGGTCGAGCGCGACTTCTCGTACAGCCAGGCTTCGTCGGCGCTGTCGGCCAGCTCGATCCGCCAGCAGTTCTCGACCGCCATCAACATCGAGATGTCGCGCTACGGCATCGACTTCTTCCGCGGCCTGGGCCAGACGCTGCGCGTGGGCGACGACGAACCCGACATCGGCCTGGTCGAGCCCGGCTACCTCTACCTGGCCTCGGCGGCGGGCGAGGGCGTGCTGCGCGAGAACCATGCGTTGCAGAAGGCGCATGCGGTCGACGTGGCGCTGCTCGCGCCCGAGGAACTGAAAGCGCGCTTTCCGTGGCTCGGCGTGGAAGGTGTCGCGCTGGGATCGCTGGGCCTGTCGGGCGAGGGCTGGTACGACGGCTACAGCCTGCTGCAGGCCTTCCGCAGGAAGGCCGTGTCGCAGGGCGTGCGCTACGTGCAGGCGCAGGCCACCGGGCTGCAATGCGAAGGGCGCCTCGTGCGTGGCGTCGTGCTCGCCGACGGCCAGGCTCTGCCGGCCGACGTGGTCGTGAATGCCGCGGGCGCCTGGGCCGCGACGGTGGCGCGCTGGGCCGGCATCGAGCTGCCGGTGCGCGGCCGCCGGCGCAGCGTGTTCAGCTTCTCGTGCCCCGAGGCCTTGCCCGGCTGCCCGCTGCTGATCGACACCTCGGGCATCTGGCTGCGCCCCGAAGGCCGCCAGTTCATCTGCGGCTTCGCGCCGCCCGAAGACCAGGACCCCGACGACGCACCGCTCGAGGTCGAGTACGAGGCCTTCGACAGCTTCATCTGGCCCGCGCTGGCCGAACGCGTGCCGGCCTTCGAGGCCATCCGCATGACCGGCGCCTGGGCCGGCTACTACGAGATGAACCTGTTCGACCACAACGCCATCCTCGGCCTGCACCCGGACTGCGACAACCTCTACTTCGCCAACGGCTTCTCGGGCCATGGCCTGCAGCAGTGCCCGGCGGCGGGGCGCGGCGTGGCCGAGCTGATCCGCTTCGGCGGCTACCGCAGCCTCGACCTGTCGGCCGTGGGCTTCGAGCGCATCCTGCGCAACATGCCGCTCTTGGAGCGCAACGTCATCTAGGGGCGAACCTCGCGGGCGTAGGATGGCCCCCGAAAGGTGTCCCGACATGACCGCCAAGACATTGACCGACACGGCCGCCGCGCTGCTGGCCGCCGACAAGGGCCTGCTCGCGATGGACGAGAGCAACGCCACCTGCAACAAGCGCTTCGCCGCGCTCGGTATCCCGCAGACCGAGGCGGCGCGGCGCGACTGGCGCGAGCTGATCGTCACGGCGCCGGGGCTGTCCGACAGCATCGGCGGCGCGATCCTGTTCGACGAGACGCTGCGCCAGACCACCCATGCCGGCGTGCCCTTCGCGCAGGCCCTGGCCGCCGCGGGCATCGTGCCGGGCATCAAGGTCGACACCGGCGCCAAGCCGCTCGCGGGCCATCCGGGCGAGACCGTGACCGAGGGCCTCGACGGCCTGCGCGAACGGCTGGCCGAGTACGCGGGCCTGGGCGCGCGCTTCGCCAAGTGGCGCGGCGTGATCGCGATCGGCGCGGGCCTGCCCAGTAGCGCCTGCATCCGCGTCAATGCCCATGCGCTCGCGCGCTATGCGGCGCTGTGCCAGGAAGCCGGGCTGGTACCCATCGTCGAGCCCGAGGTGCTGATGGACGGCGACCATTCGCTCGCGCGCTGCGCCGAGGTCACGGAAGAAGTGCTGCACCGCACCTTCGCCGAGCTGCGCGCGCAGGGCGTGCTGCTCGAGGGCATGCTGCTCAAGCCGAACATGGTGCTGCCGGCGCAGAACGCGGCCGCGCAGGACGACGTGGCCGCGGTGGCCGATGCCACGGTGCATTGCCTGCTGCGCAGCGTGCCCGCGGCGGTGCCGGGCGTGGCCTTCCTCTCGGGCGGGCAGTCGGCGCAGCTCGCCTCGGCGCGGCTCAATGCGATGAATGCCCGCTTCGGCGCGCGGCTGCCGTGGGCGCTGAGCTTCTCGTTCTCGCGCGCGGTGCAGCAGCCCGCGCTCGAGCTCTGGAAGGGCGACCCGGCCCGCGTGTCCGAGGCGCAGAAGGCCTTGGTGTTCCGCGCGCGCTGCAACCGGGCCGCGCGGCGCGGCACCTACGATGCGCGCAACGACGCGCCGCTGTAGGCCGACCCCTCATTTCCCATCCCTTCAGAAAAAGAGACGAGACGCTTCATGGACTTCCAGGACCAGTACCGCCGCAAGCGCGCCAGCGCCGCCGATGCCGTGCGCCAGGTGCGCAACGGCGACATGATCATCGTGCCCACCGGCGTGGGCGAGCCGCCCGCGCTGCTCGAGGCACTGTCCGAGCAGCGGCGCGATTTCCGCGACGTCAAGGTCGCGCAGATCCTCGCGATGCGCAAGTACGCCTACATCGATCCCGAGACGGTGGCGCATGTGCGCCACGTCGCGCTGTTCTTCGGCGGTGCCACGCGCGCGGGCGGGCAGGAGGGCTGGATCGATTTCCTGCCCAACTACTTCTCGGAGATCCCGGCGCAGATCGAGCGCGGCCAGATTCCGGCCGACGTGGTCTTCAGCATGGCCTCGCCGATGGACGCGCACGGCTACTTCGCGCTGAGCCTGGGGGCGGACTACACGATGGCCGCCGTGGCCAAGGCGCGCGCGGTGGTGCTCGAGGTCAACCCGAACGTGCCCTTCGCGCATGGCGCCTGCCATGTGCACGTGTCGCAGGTGGCGGCGCTGGTCGAGAGCGAGGCGCCGGTGCTCGAGGTGGGCCTGCCCAAGATCGGTCCGGTGCAGCAGGCCATCGGCAAGTACGTGGCCGAGCGCATCGACGACGGCTCGACCTTGCAGATCGGCTATGGCGGCATTCCCGACGCGGTGGTGATGCAGCTCACGGCCAAGCGCGACCTCGGCATCCACACCGAGATGATCGGCGACGGCATCCTCACGCTGGTGGAGAGCGGCGCCGTGACCAACCGGCGCAAGAACCACCTGCCCGGCAAGTCGATCGCGACCTTCGCGCTCGGTTCGAGCAAGCTCTACCGCTTCATGGACCGCAACCCGGCGCTCGAGATGCATCCGGTGAACTTCACCAACGACCCGGCGCTCGCGGGCCTCAACGACAACCTGGTCGCGATCAACGCCACCATGCAGATCGACCTGCTGGGCCAGTGCGGCTCCGAGAGCCTGGGCCATGCGCCGTACTCGGGCACGGGCGGGCAGTCGGACTTCGTGCGCGCGGCCAACCGTTCGCGCGGCGGCAAGGCCTTCATCGTGCTGCCCTCGACCGCCAAGGGCGACACCATCTCGCGCATCGTGCCTTCGCTGTCGCCCGGCACGCACGTGAGCACGAGCAAGAACGACATCGACTACGTGGTGACCGAGCACGGCGTGGCGCAACTGCGCGGCAAGTCGGCCAGGCAGCGCGCGCGCGAGCTGATCGCGATCGCGCATCCGGCGTTTCGGGCGGAGCTGGAGGAGCAGGCGCAGCGGCTGAGGCTGCTCTAGGAGCGTTCGGCGCTGGCGCGCTTGCGACGCCAGTACTCGAACAGCCGATGGCCGAGCCACCCGCCCGCAAGTACGCAGGCCGCATGCACCGCGAGCGCGATGACGAAGGCCTGCGAGAGGTCGCTTTCGCTCTGGGCGCGGTTCATCTCGTACCAGTGCCCGACCGCGCGCAGCGCTTCGTTGGCGGCCACGCCGAGCAGCAGGGCGCCGGCGAGGATGAAGGCGATGCGAAGCAGCACGCTCACGAGCGAGTCAACCGCCCTTCGCGGCGCTCACCAGCGCGGGCGCCGAGCGGTAGCTCTCGGGAAAGAGCTTCTTCAGGTCGTCGATCTTGGGCCAGTCGTTAACGACGATGTAGCCGTGGTCCGGGTGCTTCGTGAGGAAGTCCTGGTGGTAGTCCTCGGCGGCGTAGAAGGGCTTGCCCGTTTCGATGGTGGTGGCGAGCGGCTTGCCGAAGGTCTTGGCCTGGTTCAACTGGGCGATGTAGGCCTTCGCGATGCGCGCCTGCTCGGCGTTCTCGGCGAAGACGGTGGAGCGGTACTGGGTGCCGGTGTCGGGGCCCTGGCGGTTGAGTTCGGTCGGGTCGTGCGCGACCGAGAAATAGATCTGCAGCAGCTTGCCGTAGCTGACCTGCTTGGGGTCGTAGGTGATGCGCACCGATTCGGCATGGCCGGTACGGCCCGAGCCGACCTCGTCGTACCTGGCGGTCTTCGCATCGCCACCCGCATAGCCCGAGACGGCGTTGCTCACGCCCTGCACGCGCTGGAACACGCCCTGCACGCCCCAGAAGCAGCCGCCCGCGAAGACGGCGGTTTCGGTCTTGGCGGCGGGCGGCGCCACGAGATCGGCGGTGGGGCCGGGCACGCGGCGCGCGGGCTCGGCCGACGAGGGCACGGCGTGCCAGACCAGGGCCGCGGCGGCGAGGGTGGCGGCGGTGAATGCGAGGGATTTCATGGGTTGTCCTTGAGAGGAGGTTGCCGCGCGGGAGCGGCCGCCGAAGGCGACATTGCCGCCGATTCCGGCGGCCGTCAATGCCGCGTCGGAGTTCGGGCGCCTTTCTTACTTCTTCATCGCGTCCTTGCCCATGGCGTCCTTCTTCATGCCGTCCTTGGACATGGAGTCCTTCTTCATGCCGTCTTTCGACATGGAGTCCTTCGCCATCGAATCCTTCTTCATCGCATCCTTGGACATGGCGTCCTTGGCCATGCCATCCTTGGCCATCTCGTCGGCGGCAAAGGCGGAGGCGCCGGCAAAGGCCAGGCAGGTGGCGAGCAGGGTTGCGCTGAGCTTGTTCATTTGGAAGTCTTTCGGGTTGAGGTTTCACTTTTCAAGAGAGGCGCGGTTCGTCGAGGAACACGGCCTCGCGCTTTCATCGGCAGTCGAATCGTCGCGGGCGACGACTCAGCTCCCTCCGAACCAGTTGTAGCCCTGGTCTTCCCAGTAGCCACCTGAATAGGTATTGCTGACGAACATCGCCTGGATGTGCTTGGGGTTCTTGTAGCCAAGCTTGGTCGGCATCCGCAGCTTCATCGGAAAGCCATACTTCGGCGGCAGCACCTCGCCGTCGTAGGTCAGCGCCAGCAGGGTCTGCGGATGCAGCGCGGTCGCCATGTCGATGCTGGTGTAGTAGTCGTCGGCGCACTTGAAGCCGACATAGCGCGCGGTGGTGTCGGCACCGACGTGGCGCAGAAAATCCGCGAAGCGCACGCCGCCCCAGCGACCGATGGCGCTCCAGCCTTCCACGCAGATGTGGCGCGTGATCTGCTCGTGCTGCGGCATGGCGCGCAGCTCGGGCAGGGTCCAGCGGCGCTTGTCGGCGACCAGGCCGGTCACCTCGAGCCGGTAGCTTTCCCCGTCGACCTCGCGGACCTCGTCCTCGCCGTAGTAGGCATTGAACGGAAACGGTCGCGTGATCATCGAGGCGGGATAGGTCTCGGCGAGTTGCGTGGGGCTGAAGATCAGGCCCTGCACCTTGTCGTTGATGCGCGAGATCTTCGAGAGCGCGGCTTCGACGTGGGTGTCGTCGCTGATGCTGCAGCCTGTGAGCAGCGACAGGCCACCCAGGGTCAGCGAGCGTTGCAGGAAGGCACGGCGTTCTGGGCGGTCGATCTTCTTCGCGATCAGTTGGCGGGCTTCTTTCACCACTGCCTCGCTGTCGACGGCGGTCATCCTTGGGGCTTTGAAGATTCTCATGTCTGGCTTGGGTTGTTTGAGGTCGGGGCGCGTGCACAGGACAGCGGGTACTTCCCTCCGCGAATGTCCCCCGCC